>NZ_JBKORF010000068.1:0-61611 GCF_047314685.1 Shewanella sp. BJSY2023SW001 | reverse complement strand
GGGGCGAAGCTCCACGACTTTAGGCCGCTGGCACAGCGGCTATCATAGCTCCCAGCTAAAAGTTCCTAAGTTAGTACTGGCCGAGCTTCCGGCCATGATGTAGTCCATCACCTGCGGTGCGCTTTTCGCACAGGCGATCCTGTGACATGGCGAGAGTTGCGTAGCAACATGCTTTCGAGCGCGAGTCATGGATGACGAGCTGGCAGTTAAACAGGGACGTTATTCGAGTACGTCCCTGTAAGCTCTGCCTCGCCATCCCTGGCTCGGAAGGTCACAGTTCCGCCTGTGCCTGGAATTAGGTGTATGTCTGCAGAACTCTCAAATATTTCAAGCTACTCCATTGTCACAGAATTGCACCAATTCCCCCTCGGTGTCGCCGACAGCCGTTGGCGCAAATAACGTGGCTGAGGGCGAATGCTCGCCGGTGGCGAGTGTGCTTATGAGCGCGAGCCAAGGAAGGCGAGCTGGCCTTTATCCATGGAAGGATTTGGATGCCGAAGCAGCGCCAGTCGAATCAGGGGCGAGTGTCGCTTAGCGACGAGCTCACGAGCGCGAAACAGGATGTTGAGCCGGGCCAGAGTCACATGGATGTGATTCTGAGCGTCTGAAGCGGTAGTTATTTGTGCCATTAGGCCGAGGGGCTTTCGACACCGTGTGGGGCGGCAAGGGAGATCCAAGAGGGGATTGCTGTTGATCCCTTCTTGGTCGGGTGTGGGGCGGTGAGTGTCGCATAGCGACATGCTTACGAGCGAGAGCCAGGGATGGCGAACTGGCAGTTGTGCATGGATGCATTTGCTCCACGACTTTAAGCCGCTGGCACAGCGGCTATCATGGCTTTAAGCCAACTCTTCACCGACCGTGAACATTCAAGAAATTTCGCTAAATTGTAAGCTGGTGTAGCATGGCCTCATACACAACTTATAGAATTCATAACAATCTCTGAGTTCAGTGCCAAGGCCTGAACTGACCAGGGTAAGAAAGTCTTTTGCAGGTAAAAAGCAACCAAGCATAGGAATCACTTTGAAAATTAGGACAAGAGAACAGTTGGTCGATTTCGTAGACCAAGGGAATAAGGTCAAGTACATATTCTTCTGGGGACACCAGGAGAAAGGAGAACAAATTTCCAAGAGTTGTTTTAGTCAATGGTATGACGCAAAGTTTGAAGAAGAAGGCAACGTCTTCATTACTGCGGAGCATTACATGATGTATCACAAGGCAAAGCTATTTGGTGATGACATTGCATGTGAAAGAATCCTCCTTGCCACCAACCCTGGCGCAGCCAAAGCTATTGGTCGGGAAGTTGTCGGGTTCAACCAAGAAGTCTAGGATGAGAGACGCTTTGAAATAGTGCTTAATGCAAACTTAGCTAAGTTTGCTCAGCATACTGAACTAAAATCGTTTCTGCTTAATACTGGAAACCGTATCTTGGTCGAGGCTAGTCCTGTAGATAAAGTATGGGGGATAGGGCTCGCTCAAGATCATCCTGAATCTGAAATTCCCAGGAGATGGAACGGCTTAAACCTGTTAGGGTTTGCACTCATGGAAGTTCGCGATCGGCTCAGAAAAGATCTCTGACAATCAAAAGCCAAAAGAATAACAAGCTTCAAATAATGAATAAAAATTCATTTATTTTCTCTCCTCCTCTGGGTAGACTGAGCGCCCTCTTATCCAGAACATCATAATAAACATGCAATTAAGTCGTAGGCATTTTATTCAGGCCGGTTTAGCCGGTACCGCACTGGGGCTCAGTGGCTGCAGTAATTTCTCTCTATCTTCCCAGGAGCAGGCCCAAGCGACTGTCTCCAAGGGGCCCCTGGCGCTGAACTTCAATGAAAACCCGCTGGGGATGCCAAACAGTGCCCGGGAAGCCATTATGCAACATATGGGCGAGGCGCACCTGTATCCCGACAGTGCCCGTCAGGCCTTGCTCAAGCGCCTGGCAAGCTATCACGGTATCAGCCAAGAGCAGCTCATCTACGGCAATGGCTCTTCCGAAGTACTCAAGTTCGCCATAGATGCCATGGCCAGCGCTCACTGCCAATTGGTGATGCCCAAGCCTACCTTTGACATAGTGGCCGACTATGCCAAGGCCCGGGGACTCAAGGTAACAGAAGTGCCGCTGACCGCCGAGCTGCAAACCGATATCGCCGCCATGCAAGCCGCCGTGGCCGCGCACTCTGGCCCTTCCATTGTCTATCTGTGTAACCCCAATAACCCAACTGGCCTTTTGCTGCCCAAGGCGCCGGTTGCACAGTGGCTGGCCAAGGCCAGTCCCGAGCTGCAGTTTATTATTGATGAGGCCTACGGCGAGTATGCCGGTAGCGATTTCCAATCCGCGCTGCCTTTCATCCAAAATGGCCAGCAACACACAGTGCTGACCAAGACGTTCTCCAAGGCATGGGGAATGGCGGGACTAAGGGCCGGCTATGCCATTGCCGCTCCGGAAATGATAGCCGCCATGCAGGCCCAGGCGAGTTTTGATAACGCCAACCAGTTTGCCCTCTATGGGGCGGCAGCAGTGTTGGATGACAGCACCTGGCTGGCGCAGACCCGCAGCAACAACTTAGAGGCCGGTGCCATTATCATTGCCACACTCAAACAACTGGGGCTCGACTATCTGCCACTCAACGCCAGTTTTATTTTCCACCGCATCAAGGGCAATAATGAAGACTATCGCAAGCGGATGCAGCAGGCCGGCATTCTGGTAGGCCGCACCTTCCCAGGGCTTGAAGGCTGGAATCGCTTGACCTTGGGCACGCCAATGCAGATGCAACAAGTTGCCAAAGAGATGCAACGTCTGCGTTTGGAAGGTTTGCTCTAATTTCTCTTTCAAGAGCTGTTTCAAGTGCTCTTTCAAGTGCCTTGACTTTTCGCTAGACTCGGACTTTCGCAGCCTTTTTCAGAAGGATTCTGATATGCAAGTCCGGCCCTTTCTGGGGGCGTTATTCGCCCTCGGTTTCTCCCTGTCGTTGCAAGCCGCCCCCGGCGAGCTGGTCATCAACAAAAATGCCAAACCCAAATCTTCAAACCGCTATATCGAAGCCGTTCATAAAGAGATCCCGGTAGCGGGAGCCAGTAAAGCCCAGGTTCGCTATGCCATTCTCGAAGGTATGCTCAGCACCAAGGGCTTTGCCTGGGTATACGAGGGCGAAGGTGAGGGCTATATCCTGGCCCGTTTCGACTATCGTGGCGACACTAATGTGATGCGCATTGAATACGACGCCAGCTATATTCAGCTTAAATACCACGCCGCCCTGGGGGATTTTGTCTGCAAGAAGCTGATTGATGATATCTGCTACAAGAATGGCCGTGGCTATTACAACTACATCAAGAATCTGCGTCTCTCCATCGCCCAGGAGCTGAAAAAATCATGAAACGAATACTACTGCCGCTGCTGCTGAATCTGTTATGGCTAACCCCGGCTTCCGCCGAGACTGAATATCAATTGCAACGCTGGCAAAACCCAGTACCCACAGGTGGTTATGTGCAGGATATCCCCGCCATGTTGCAGCGGGCCGTTACCCGGGATAACTGGGAACTGGAAACTGCCGCTGATGGCACCTGGCTCGCCCGGCTCAATAACTACAAGGGATACACGGTCGAAGTTGAAGTCGCACGACAGGCACAGGAACTGCAGCTTAGCCTGATCTCCAGCCGCTGCGATTGCAAAATGGACCAGGCCAAAATCGACAGCTGGTTAATTCGCCTCAGGCGCAATATCGCCCTCGAAGTCACCAAAGCCGCCAGAGATGAGAGTTTGCGACAAAAGCTGAAGGCCAAATATTAAGGGTATTCCCGTGATTGGCAAAGGTGTCGAAATCTTAAGTTAACAAAAACTTGCTAGTCTGTGCGCCGGAACCTTCCATGCCACACAGCACAGGCTCCAAGGTGTGACAGTTGAAGCTTAATATCATTTACCGCTTTCACTCTGCCACACTTATGCTACCTTTCAGCGACGCTATAATAAGTAAAAATATGCAGCCTATCAGGAATAACGACTGCGAAATGGATCCTCGCCTCAGAATACGAGCCGACAGCAAGCTGCCGACTAAACCTAACAAGTGGGGATCTGTTTTATGTTCTTCAATAAATCGTCCAGACATGCGCTGGAACAATGTCAATTGCAGCTATCCAGGCAACTGGCAACAGTACAAGCCATAGAGCAGTCGCTTGCCTGTGTGGTGTTCACCCCCGAAGGCACTGTGATAGAAGCCAATCGCCTGTTTGCCGAGTTGTTTGGCCTGGAACAGGAAAAGCTCAAAGGCATGCCTCACAAAAGCTTGTGTCAAACCGATTATGCCGCCTCAACCCAGTACCGCAGGTTTTGGGAGCAGCTCAGGCAGGGGAAAGCCGCTGCAGGGGTGTTTGAACGTCGCCATGCAGATGGCAGCAGCATCTATTTGCAGGCCACCTACTTCCCGGTGTTTGAGCAGGGTAAAGTCACCCGCGTCATGAAAATTGCCGCCGATGTCACCAACAGCCAAATGGAAACCGACACTCAAAAAGCAGTGGCCAACGCCCTGGATAACTCCCAGGCGATTATCGAGTTTGACCCCAAGGGCAATATCATTGAGGCCAATGCCAATTTTCTCGACGTCATGGGCTATACCAGGGCCGAACTGAAAGGACAACACCACAAGCTGTTTTGTGACGAGGCCTTCTACCGGGAACACCCCCATTTTTGGGAAGAGCTCAATAAGGGCCAGTTCAAGTCCGGGCTGTTTAAACGCTTCAATAAACTGGGGCAAACCGTCTGGCTTGAGGCCAGCTATAACCCGATACACAATGCCGCCGGTAAAGTAATCAAGGTGATTAAGTTTGCCAGTGATATCACCGCCAGGATAGAAAAGTCCCAGGCGATTAAAGAAGCGACCGAAATAGCCCACAGCACGGCGCTGAATACAGGTGCCACAGTCGAGCAAGCCATAGACAGTCTCGACAGGGTAACTGCTACCTCAAACAACATAACCTATCAGGTACAGCAGGCCTCAGAGGCGATAGCTCAGCTCAATGAGCAATCACGCCATATCCAGGCGATAGTCTCGACCATCAGCGCCATTGCCGAGCAGACCAATCTGTTGGCGCTCAATGCCGCAATTGAAGCTGCCCGCGCCGGTGAACAGGGCCGAGGCTTTGCCGTTGTCGCCGATGAAGTCAGGCAACTGGCGGCCCGCACCAGTGAGTCCACCAAGGAGATAGGCTCTGTTGTCAGTCAAAATGGTCAGCTTACAGACAAGGCCACCCGGGAAATGGCGGCGGTGGCCGAAGCGGCCAACCAAGGTAAAATCCAACTTCAGGATGTCGCGGACCTCATGAGCGCGATTCTCGATGGTGCCCGTAATGTGGTTGATACAGTCGCGTCCCTGTCCGATGAACATCAGGGACATTGATTCGAAGGCTCATCCCGCTCCTCTAAAAAGCCCCCCCAGCCAAGGCCGGGGCTTTCGTCGGATCTTGAGTTTACCCAACGGTTCGTTTCGGCTATGTCGCAACTGCGCCAGCGTCAGGCACAATGCGCGTGCAGATAAAAAGTTAACAGCGACAAAATAGCCGCTTGGACAGGCCCAGCCTCAAGCAACTCAAATGAATAAGCCTCTTTTTTACTACTGACATAAAAAAGGGAAGCGCTGTGCTTCCCTATCATCCTTACCGGCTCAACTACGCAGTTGCCGGAAACACTCGGCAATAATCTCCAGCCCCTGCTGCAGATCCCTGTCACTGACGGTCAAAGGCACCAAGAGACGCAGCACATTGCCATAAGTGCCACAGGAAAGCAGGATAAGACCGCGCTCCCGCGCCAAGGTAAGGACTCGGGCGCAGTACTCGGGCTTGGGCACACCGTCTTCAACCAACTCCATGGCCACCATGGCGCCGAGGCCGCGAACATCGGCAATAAAGTCGTGCTCCTGTTGCAGCTTGCCAAGCGCCTCTTTAATGACAGCACCCACCTGCTTGGCCCGCGCCAGCAGCTGTTCCTTCTCGAAGGTTTCTATCACCGCCAGGGCGGCAGCGCAGGCAAGCGGATTGCCGCCATAGGTGCCTCCCAAACCGCCGGGACCTATGGCATCCATCATCTCGGCCCGACCGGTAATACCGGAGAGCGGGAAACCACCGGCAATGGACTTGGCAAAAGTCGTGATATCGGCGGCAACGCCCATCTGCTCCATGGCAAAGAAGGTGCCGGTACGGCCGGCGCCCGTCTGCACCTCATCGGCAATCAGCACTATCCCTTCCTTGTCACACAGCTTGCGCAGCCGCGCCATAAACTCGGGGGATGCGGCATAGAAGCCGCCCTCGCCCTGCACCGGCTCAAGAATAATAGCGGCAATATCCGCCGGCTCGGCATCATTCTTGAAAATCTGCTCGATGGACTTCATCGCATCGTCGTCACTCACACCATGCAGCGCGCAGGGATACTGGGCGCGAAACACGTTGGCCTGCATCAGCCCCATGCCCTTACTGTAGGGCGCCACTTTACCTGTGAGCGCCAGCGTTGCCATGGTGCGGCCATGATAGCCTGAGGTAAAGGCGATGACACCGCTG
The DNA here is from genome assembly GCF_047314685.1 of Shewanella sp. BJSY2023SW001. Lineage (NCBI taxonomy): Bacteria > Pseudomonadati > Pseudomonadota > Gammaproteobacteria > Alteromonadales > Shewanellaceae > Shewanella > Shewanella sp. BJSY2023SW001. The sequence goes on along the minus strand of NZ_JBKORF010000068.1, from coordinate 55,068 downwards.
CGTTTGGTATAAGCTCTGGCGACCTTGAGGGCATTTTCCACCGCCTCCGAGCCACTGGTAAACAGCGCCGACTTCTTGGCGAAATCCCCGGGAACCAGGGCGTTGAGTTTTTCGCAGACGGCCACATAACTCTCATAGCCCAGCACCATAAAACAGGTATGGGAGAAGTCTTCCAACTGGCGGGCAACCGCCTGCTTGACTCTGGGATGCAGGTGCCCGGTATTGAGCACGGCTATGCCACCGGCAAAGTCCAGATATTCGCGGCCCTCGACGTCCCATACCCGGGCATTTTCCGCCCGTTCCACAAACACAGGGTGTATCTGTCCCACACCCGGTGCCACTGCGGCCTGGCGCCGCACCATCAGAGAGTCATTGCTTATCATCCTGCTATCCTCTGTTGTTGTCCCGGCATCGCCGGGACATGGGTTAATCAGACCGAGAGGCAGAGATACTTGATCTCCAGATATTCCTCTATGCCGTATTTAGAGCCTTCCCGTCCCAGCCCAGAGGCCTTAATGCCGCCAAAAGGCGCCACTTCGTTGGAGATAAGCCCGGTATTGATCCCCACCATGCCGTATTCCAGCGCCTCGGCGACTTTCCAGACTCTGGAGATATCCCTGGCGTAGAAATAGGCTGCCAAGCCAAACTCGGTATCGTTGGCCATGGCGATCACTTCATCGACACTGTCGAAGCGGAACAGCGGCGCCAGCGGGCCAAAGGTTTCCTCTTTGGCGACCCGCATGCTGCCATTCACCTCGGTCAAAATAGTGGGTTCGAAGAAGTTACCGCCCAGCGCCCGGCCGCCTGTCTTGACCCTGGCGCCTTTGGAGACGGCATCCTCAAGATGCTCCTGTACCTTTTTCACCGCATTCTTGTCGATAAGCGGCCCTGTGGTAATGCCGGATTCGGTGCCGACCCCCACCTTGAGCTCGGCCACTTTGGCGGCCAGCTTTTCGCTAAAGGCATCGTAAACGGACGACTGCACATAGATGCGGTTGGCGCAGACGCAGGTCTGGCCGGCATTGCGGTACTTGGAGATCATCGCCCCTTCTACCGCAGCATCCAGATCGGCATCGTCAAACACGATAAAAGGCGCGTTGCCGCCGAGTTCCAAAGACAGTTTCTTCAGGGTGGCGGCGCATTGCTGCATTAGATGAATGCCCACGCCGGTCGAGCCGGTGAAAGATAACTTACGCACCACGGCGCTTTCGCAAAGGGTATTGCCTATCGCCTTGGCATCACCGGTGATCACGCTGAAGACACCGGGAGGAATACCGGCTTCAATCGCCAGGTAGGCCAGCGCCAGAGCGGTAAAAGGGGTCTGCGGCGCCGGTTTGACTATCATGGTGCAACCGGCCGCCAGTGCCGGTCCCGCCTTACGGGTTATCATCGCCGCCGGGAAGTTCCAGGGCGTAATGGCCGCAGTCACGCCCACGGGTTGCTTGATCACCAGCAGGCGCTTGTCCTGTTGATGGCCGGGGATCGTATCGCCGTAAACCCGCTTACCCTCTTCGGCAAACCACTCGATAAAGGAGGCGGCGTAAGCGACCTCACCACGGGCTTCTGCCAGAGGCTTACCCTGCTCTGTGGTCATCAGCAGCGCCAAGTCATCGGCGTGTTGATTGATAAGCTCGAACCAACGTTTGAGAATGCTGCTGCGCTCTTTGGCGGTCAACGCCCGCCAGGCCGGTAGAGCCCGCTCAGCGGCATCTATGGCTCTGCGGGTTTCAAATGCGCCCATCTCGGGCACACTGCCGATACGCTCGCCGGTGGCCGGGTTGAAAATATTGACCTTCTTGCCTGAGTCTGCGTCCAGCCACTGGCCTTCAATATAGGCTTGTTCACGCAGCAGCGCACTCTGGTTAAGTTTCATTGCGACTCCTTTAAATGGGCGCCAAGCGCCCTTGTACGGATAGGCATCAAATACCCAGTTTGTCCCTCAGGCTGTAATACCAGGCGCCGAGCGCAGAAAAGGGGACTCGCAGGGCATGTCCGCCGGGAAATGGATAATGGGGCAGGCTGGCAAAGGCATCGAAACGCTCCGCCTGTCCGGTCAGCACCTCGGCAATCAACTTGCCCGCCAGGTGGGTATAAGTCACCCCATGACCACTACAGCCCTGGGAGTAATAGATGTTGCTGCCAATCCTGCCGACCTGAGGCAAACGGGAGAGTGTCAGCAGAAAGTTGCCTGTCCAGGTATAGTCGATACGGACCCCTTTCAATTGGGGGAAGGTCTTGAGCAGCTTGGGCAGGATAATCGCTTTGATATTCTCCGGATCTCGGGCGCCGTAGACTACACCGCCACCATAGATCAGGCGTTTGTCGGCCGACAGGCGGAAATAATCCAGCAGATAGTTACAGTCCTCGACGCAGTAGTCCTGCGGCAACAGACTGTGGGCCAACTCATCACCCAAGGGTTCTGTCGTGATTACCTGGGTACCGCAAGGCATGGATTTGGCAGCAAGTTGGGGCAGCAGTTTGCCAAGATAGGCATTTCCAGCCACCACCACAAACCTGGCCTTAACCTGGCCATTGGCGGTATGTACTATAGGGTACTCCCCTTCGTCGATACGTACTACGGCCGAGTCCTCAAAAATTTTTCCACCGAGAGATTCCACCGCCCTCGCCTCACCCAGCGCCAGGTTCAGCGGATGGATATGGCCGCCACTCTTGTCCAGCAAGCCACCGATATAACGGTCTGTATTGACCACCTGACGAATGCCGGCATCATCCAACAACTGTAGCTGGTCTGTGTGACCATATCGCTCCCAGAGGGCTTTTTGCTGCTGCAGATGCCCCATCTGTTTGCTATTGATGGCGGCAAATACCCCGCCGTTTTTGAGGTCACAATCTATCTGGTATTTTTCGATGCGTTCGCGGATGATGCGGCCGCCCTCGAAGGCCATTTCGCCAAAGAGCTTGGCCTGCGCCTTACCGACAGTGCTTTCTATCACGTCGAGATCGCGGCTGTAGCTGTTGACTATCTGGCCACCGTTGCGGCCAGAGGCGCCCCAGCCCACTCTGGCCGCTTCCAATACCACCACCTTGAAACCGGCCTCCAACAGGTGCAGCGCCGAGCTGAGCCCGGTATAACCGGCCCCAATCACACAGACATCGGTTTCCAGCACCTCGCTTAAGCTGTTGCGTTCACGAGTGTCATTGGCCGAATCGGCATAATAAGAGGAGGTGTGGGCAGTGGCAGTCATGGTTATTCCAGCCTTTATGTTTGTTATTTTTAACACTTGCATCATCCTACACAGTAAATCGACTAAAACCAGTAGAAAACGCATTATAAAACACAAATCGTTCAAAATTTAAAACACACAAATGAGATAGCGGCGGTGGCTGTCACAGCCAACCGCCGAATTGTTATTCCTCTGTTTGTCTGCTGCGGCGTTCGGCGCGGCGCGCCAGATACCAGGACAGGAAAGCGATCAGGGATACCACCAGAATGATCAGTGTCGCCAGGGCGTTGATCTTGGGGGACACCCCGAGCCGCACCGAGGAGAACACCACCATAGGCAATGTAGTGGCGCCAGGTCCCGAGGCGAAGCTGGCAATCACCAGATCGTCCAGCGACAGGCTGAACGACAACAGCCAACCCGCCATCAGCGCCGGGGCTATCATGGGCACAGTTATCAGAAAGAAGGTCTTCAGCGGTGTCGCCCCCAGATCCATTGCCGCCTCTTCAATAGAGAGATCCAGCTCCCTGAGGCGCGATGACACCACCACGGCCACATAGGCGGCGCAGAAGGTGGAATGGGCAATCCAAACTGTCATCCTGCCCCGCTCAGCCGGCCAGCCGAGCAGATCCGACATATGCACAAACAGCAGCATCAGCGACAGACCCGTGATCACCTCGGGCATAACCAAGGGCGCCGTAATCATGTTCGACAGCGTCAGCTTGGCCCAGGAGCGACGAAAACGTGTCATCACAAAGGCCGCCATAGTGCCTATGATCACCGCCATGGTCGAGCTGTAGAAGGCGATTTGCAAACTGGTCCAGACCGCATCCAGTATCTGCTGATCGGCAAACAGCTCGGCATACCACTTGGCGGAAAAGCCGCCCCAGACAGTTACCAGTTTGGAGGCGTTGAAAGAGTAGAAAATCAGAATAAACATGGGGGCATACAGAAACACCAGCCCAATCCATAACATCAGGGTCGAGAAACTCAGCTTCTTCATATCTCTTTCTCCAGACTGCGGCTCTGATAGCGATGGAACAGGGTGATGGGCACAATCAGCAGCACCAGCATCACTATCGCCAGCGACGAAGCCACCGGCCAGTCACGGTTGTTGAAGAACTCCTGCCACAGCACCTTACCTATCATCAGCGAGTCCGGCCCGCCGAGCAGCTCGGGGATCACAAACTCCCCCACGGCCGGAATAAACACCAGCATGGAGCCGGCAATGACTCCGCTCTTGGACAGGGGCAGCGTCACTTTCCAGAAGGTATTGAGACTGCGGGAGCCGAGATCCGCCGCGGCTTCCAGCAGGCTGACATCCAGCTTCACCAAGGTGGCGTACAGCGGCAATATCATAAAGGGCAGATACGCATAGATGATGCCGATATACACCGCCAGATTGGTATTGAGCATCTGCAGCGGCTCATCGACAATCCCAAGCCCCAGCAGCAGGTTATTGATAAGCCCTGTGTTACTCAAAATCCCCATCCAGGCGTAGACCCGAATAAGAAATGAGGTCCAGGACGGCAACATCACCAACAATAGCAGCACTGTCTGCAACCTGGCTGGCGCCCGGGCAATGGCATAGGCCATTGGATACCCCAGCAGCAGACAACCCAGGGTGGAAACCAGCGCCATCTTGAGCGAGTTGAGATAGGCCGAGTAGTACATGGAGTCGCTGAGCAGCAACAGATAGTTGCTCAGGTTGATAAATACCTGCAACACTTCGTCGGCATACTGAAAACTTGGCTCATAGGGCGGAATGGCAATCGCCGCGGTGGAAAAGCTTATCTTCAGTACTATGGCGAACGGCAGCGCGAAAAACAGCAGCAACCACAGATAGGGAAAGCCTATGGTCAGGTGGCGGCCTTTGAATCCTAACTTGAGCTTCTTCATGATCTTAACACCACGCCACTGGTGTCCTCCCAGCTGATATAGACTTCATCATCCCAGGTGGGATGATCGGCGCGGCGTTCACGGTTGGTCATGCTGCACTGGACTATCTGACCATTGCCAAGGCGAATGTAATACACGGAGAAACCACCGAGATAGGCGATATCGTGGACTATGCCCTTGGCCCAGTTGTATTGCTCTTCGGGCTGCTCGCGGCTTATCAGGGTTTTTTCCGGCCTGACCGCCAACCAGACATGCTTGTCCTCGACACTGGTAGACACCCCATAACCCACGTAAAACGCCTGGTTCAGGCTCTCTGATTGAATGATCACATGGTCCACCTCATCGGCGGTGATCTCCCCCTCAAACAGATTCACTGTGCCGATAAACTCGGCAATCATCCGGCTGTTGGGGCTTTCATAGATATCCATAGGCGAGCCGGTCTGGGCTATCCAGCCATCGCTCATGATGGCAATCCGCTCGGCCATGGTCATGGCTTCTTCCTGATCATGGGTAACCATGACGCAGGTCACCCCTACCCGCTCGAGAATTTCCACCACCTCCAGCTGCATCTGGGTCCGCAGTTTTTTATCCAGCGCTCCCATAGGCTCGTCAAGCAACAGGAGTTTCGGCCGCTTGGCCAAAGAACGGGCCAACGCCACCCGCTGGCGCTGACCGCCGGAGAGTTGATGCGGCTTGCGGCGGGCATATTTTTCCATATGCACCAGCTTGAGCATCTCCTGCACCCGCTGCTCGATTTCAGCCTTGGGTAACTTGTCCTGCTTGAGACCGAAGGCGATATTCTGCGCCACCGTCATATGGGGAAACAGGGCGTAGGATTGGAACATCATATTGATGGGGCGTTCATAGGGCGGCAGATGGGTAATGTCCTGACCATCGAGAAAAATGCGTCCTTCGGTAGGCTTTTCAAAACCGGCCAACATTCTCAAAAGAGTCGACTTGCCTGAGCCTGAGCCGCCGAGCAAGGCAAAGATCTCGCCCTTGTTGATGGTCAGCGACACATCATCCACGGCACGAACATCGTCAAAGAGCTTGCTGACCCGCTCGATTTTGAGCAGCACTTCATCCTGAGTTTTATTGTTGGGTTTGACAGGAATGCCCGAGGTGATTGCCATAATACTTCTCCGCAAAATACCAAATGGGCGGCTCAGCGGCCGCCGCTGGTGGAACGAGTAAAGTTTGCCTGTACTACGCAATCAGACAATGAAGGGGCAGCTGGCCCCTGAGTTATTGTTATTGGCCGGATTTAACCTTGGTCCAAACCCGGGTCAGGGCCCGCTGGGCCTTGAGTGGACGAATTTCCCCCACATATAGGTTGTCCAGAGTTGCCTGTGGTGGATAGATGCCGGGATCGTTGCGGATAGACTCATCCACCAGTTTCTGTGCCGGTACATTGGGGTTGGCGTAGGAAACATAGTTGGAGATGGGGGCTATCACTTCCGGCCTGAGCAGGTAGTTGATAAAGGTCAGCGCATTGTCGACATTGCCGGCGTCGGCAGGAATAGCCAACATATCGAACCAGAGGTTAGCGCCTTCCTTGGGAATGGCATAGGCGATCTTGTTGCCGTTACCGGCCTCATCGGCGCGGGTAGCCGCCTGGAGGATATCGCCGGAGAAACCGAAGGCGACACAGATATCACCATTGGCCAGATCCGAGATATAGCGCGATGAGTGGAAATAGGTGATATAAGGCCGTATCTTGGCCAGCACTTCACCGGCCTTGTCAAAGTCGGCCGCCTTGGTACTGTTGGGATCCAATCCCAGATAGATCAGCGCCTGCGGCACCATGTCATCGGCCGAGTCCAGCATGGACATCCCGCAGGATGACAGCTTCTGGGCATACTTGGGGTTGAACATCAGTTCGAGCGAATCTGTGGGCGCATCCTCTCCCAGCAGCTCTTTTACCTTGGCGACGTTATAGCCTATACCGTTGGTGCCCCAGAGGTAAGGCACGGCATACTGGTTGCCCGGATCGGCCTTCTCCAGCTGTTTCATCAACTGGGGATCCAGATTCTGATAGTTGCTCAGCTTGCTTTTATCCAGAGGCTTAAAGGCCCCGGCCTTGATCTGCTTGGCAAGAAAGTTGTTCGAAGGCACGACAATGTCATAACCGGAGCGGCCGGAAAGCAGTTTGGCTTCAACCACTTCGTTGCTGTCAAATACGTCATAGATCACCCGGATCCCGGTTTCCTTCTGGAAGTTAGCCAGGGTATCTTCGGCGATATAGTCACTCCAGTTATACACCCGGACGACTTCTTCGGCCTGGGCCGTGGCAGCGGCCGCAAGGCCTCCCAACAGTGCCACAGACGTTACTTTGGTCAATAGCTTCATGCTCTCTCCTTTTACGGGTAGCAGCGGTTGTAACCCGCCTTCAATTGTTAACTTATTGTCATTGTTATTAGTGTCACCAATGCTACTCCCTAAAACCCGCATCGGCGCCTTGGCAGCAAGGTATATCATGCCCTTACAGCCAATGGCAGGCAATCTTAGTCGTTCGATTTTTGTACATCCGCGTAGGTCATATCGAGCGCTTGTTTCGCCTTTGTTACCAGCTCATCGATTTGATCCTGGGTTATCACCAGGGGTGGCGCGATGATCATAGTGTCTCCCACCGCCCGCATCACCAAGCCACTGGCGATGGAATGCTCCCGGCACAGAGTGCCTACCCCAAGCTCGGCAGCAAAGCGCTGATGACTTGCCTTATCGGCGACCAGTTCCAGCGCGGCCACCATGCCAACGCCGCGCACCTCGCCCACCAGCGGATGCTGGGCCAAGACTTGCCGCAGCCGCTGCTGCAGATAAGGCGCGGTTTCCTCGGCCACTTTAACAACTATGTTTTGCTGCTTCATCAGGCGTAAGTTTTCCAGTGCCACCGCGGCACTGAGTGGATGGCCCGAATAAGTGTAGCCGTGGGCAAATTCACCGCCCTTATCCAGCGCATCGGCGACTTTATCCGACACTATCACCCCGCCCATGGGGGCGTAGCCCGAAGTCATCCCCTTGGCTATGGTGATAAGATCCGGTGCAAGATCGTAATACTCGGCGGCAAAGTAACAGCCGGTGCGGCCAAAGCCGGTGATCACTTCATCGAGGATGAACAATATCTCGTACTTGGCGAGGATCTTTTTGATCTCCGGCCAATAGCTGTCCGGCGGGACTATCACGCCGCCGGCGCCCTGAATAGGCTCGGCAATAAAGGCCGCTACCTTGTCTTCACCCAGCTCGAGGATCTTGCTTTCAAGCTCGCGGGCACAGCGAATGCCAAACTCTTCGGCAGACAGTCCCTGGCCTTCGCCATACCAGTAAGGTTGGGCGATGTGGACTATGCCTGGAATGGGCAGATCGCCCTGGGCATGCATACCGCTCATGCCACCAAGACTGGCACCGGCAACTGTGGAACCGTGATAGGCATTGTGGCGCGAGATAATGGTTTTCTTCTCCGGCTTGCCCTGGATGTCCCAGTAATGACGCACCAGGCGCAAGTTGGTGTCATTGGCCTCTGAGCCAGAGCCGGTGAAAAACACCTTGTTCATATGAGGTGGTGCCAGCGCGGCTATCTCGGCGGCCAGTTCAATCGCCGGCGGGTGGCTGCACTGAAAGAAGCTGTTGTAGTAAGGCAGTTCCAGCAACTGATGCGCCGCCACATCGGCGATGGAACGCAAGCCATAGCCCATGTTGACGCACCAGAGTCCGGCCATGCCATCGAGAATTTGATTGCCCTGTGAATCCCAGATATAGACGCCATCGGCGCGGGTAATCACCCGCCCGCCGGCCTGTTTCAACGCCTTGGGATCGGTAAAGGGATGCAAGTGATGGGCATGGTCCTTGGCCTGCCAGCCTTGGGTCTGTTGTGATTTCATCTCTCCCTCCTTAGACAGTCAGCAGCAGGAATTCCCGCTCCCAGGAACTCACCACCCGGCGAAAATTCTCAAGCTCGGCGCGCTTGACCGCAACAAAACCTGTGGTGAAGTCTTCCCCCAGATATTTACGGCAATATTGGCTCTCTTCCATCATGGCCATCGCCTCTTCCAGCGTCTGCGGCAAAGAGATCCCCGAGCGGTCTTCGTTGGCCCGGCCCTGCACCGGCGTCGAAGGTTTCACATCTTCAACGATTCCCAAATAGCCGCACAACAAGCTGGCGGCAATGGCCAGATAGGCGTTGGCATCGGCCCCCGGGATACGGTTTTCAATGCGGCGATTTTGCGGTGAAGACTCGGGGATCCTCAGGCCACAGGTGCGATTCTCCTCGCCCCACTCCAGATTGACCGGCGCCGAGGTGCCCGGCAGGAAGCGGCGGAATGAATTGACGTTGGGCGCCATCAACGGCAGAAATTCCGGCATAAAGCGCTGCAGCCCGCCGATATAACTGAGGAAGTTCTGGCTCATGGTGCCATCTTCGCGGGTGAAGATATTCTTGCCGGTTTCCTTGTCGATAACGCTCTGATGCAGGTGCATGGCGCTGCCTGGCTCATTGGTCACAGGCTTGGCCATAAAGGTGGCGCAGACGCCGTGCTTGAGGGCGGCCTCTCTCAGGGTGCGTTTGAACACAAACACCTGATCCGCCAGCGCCAGTGGATTACCGTGGCTGAAGTTGATCTCCATCTGCGCCGTGCCTTCCTCGTGGATCAGGGTGTCGATATCCAGCTCCTGCGCCTCACACCAGTCGTACATATCCTCAAACAGGGGGTCATACTCATTGGCGGCATCGATGGAGAAGGACTGACGTCCGGATTCGGCGCGGCCGGAACGACCAACCGGGGGCTTGAGTGGCAGATCGGGATCGTCACTGCGACTGGTGAGATAAAACTCCATCTCGGGGGCTATCACCGGCTCCCAGCCCTTGTCTTCATAGAGCTTGAGCACTTTTTTCAATACGTTGCGCGGCGACAGCTCCAGCGGATTGCCCATCTTGTCATAGGTATCGTGGATCACCTGAGCCGTGGCCTCCAAAGTCCAGGGCAACATAAAGACCGCGTTTTCATCTGGCACGCAGACAAAGTCGATATCGGCGCTGTTGAGCAGGCCATAGTAGGCCTCATCATCGACATAATCGCCGGTTACGGTTTGCAGCAGCACACTCTCGGGCAGCCGCATGCCCTTTTCATCGATAAACTTGTCTACCGGGGCAATTTTGCCGCGGGCGATACCTGTCATATCGCAGATAACACATTCAACTTCGGTTATTTTTTGTTCTTTTAAGAAGGCTTCAAGCTTATTCATATTATTTATTCCGCTGTTGCGCCCTAAGACTGCAAGCCTCCCCAAAGGCCTTAAAAATTGCGCTGTAGAAGGGGTTATTTCTGACCTGCCATTCCGGATGCCACTGCACTCCCAAGGCGAATGCCTTGGCGTCGGTGACAGAGAAGGCTTCAATCAGACCATCTGGAGCATGTGCTTCAGGCCGCAACCCCTGACCCAGGCGCTCCACGCCCTGAGTATGGACGGAATTAACCATCGCATGGCTACGGCCCCAAGCGTCGAAAAGCATCCCTCCAGGTTCTATGCTGACCTCGTGGGACAAGCCATACTGCACCTCCAGCGGCGCGCTCTTGTCTTCTCTGTGTTCAATAAAACCACCCACTTCATAGAGCTTCTGGTGCAAACTGCCGCCGTAAACCACATTCATTTCCTGAAAGCCACGGCAGATCCCGAGCACCGGCACTCCGGCCTCTATGGCGGCGCGAATTAAAGGCAAGGTAGTGTCATCCCGCTTGGGATCATGGTGGGTGCCCGGCTCGCTGGCCGGGCCTTGGTAATGATGAGGTTCAACATTGGAGGGGGAGCCGGTAAACAATATGCCGTCCAGACGTTCGAGCAGTTGTGTTATCGGGGTATCGGCCCCCAATGCCGGGATCACCAGGGGCCAGGCTCCGGCACCTTCGACCACGCCCAGGAGGTATTTCTCGCCAACAATATTGAAAGGATGCAGCCCCAACTGCTCATTGCATGCGGTTACACCCACCAACGCCATTGCTGCCTGTGCCATATCTCACCCCAAAACACTCAAATCCAGGTCTCAGTTTTGAACATCCACCAAAGCGAATGTTCATTTTTTCACACACTACACGGATTTTTTCGCACAGGCAAGAGGTTAATACCCTGTTAAGTATCGCCCCAACCAAAAACAACTTAAGCTGTTGTTTTTATGTAAATAACCAGAAATTAGTTGCGCTTAACACAGGTGTAAACAAGCATGAACAAAGCAAAAAGTTGGCTTTGCATCACACTGGTTCAGCGGGCACCAATTCGGTGCACACGGGTTTTAACGGTCGATATTATTTACACTTTCAGGCAAATATGCTGCCCGAAGTGAATTTACGGGCAGCAAATCGCAATCAGCTGAGGAAATGGAAGATCAAAAGTTGGCAGGAGTGGTGGCACTGACCAGATGACAGGGTTCATCGAAAGGGTTGCGGAACCTGTGTGGTTGTTCGCTATTGAAATAGTAGCTGTCACCGGCCTCCAGAATAAACACCTCTTCACCGACCGTCAGTTCAAAGCGACCGGTGATCACCAGCGCCGCTTCTTCCCCTTCGTGGCGCAGCATCTCTTCACCCGTATCGGCTCCCGGGGGATAAGTCTCCGACATCACAGACATGGCACGGTTGGGGTAATCCCGACCTATGAGCTTGAACTCCAGCGGCCCAGTGCCTATGTCCAAAAGCTCATTGGAGCGATACACCACTTTTTGCTCGGTAGAGCCGTTTTCACCTATGGAGAAAAACTCCACCAGCGACATGGGGATCCCCGAAAGCACTTTCTTGAGTGAACTGACTGAAGGGCTGACACTGTTTTTCTCTATCATAGAGATGGTGCTGTTGGTCACCCCGGCGCGTTTAGCCAGCTCACGCTGGGACAGGCCTTTCATTTTTCTAACAGCCTTGAGGCTGGCACCTATATCCAAATCGCAAATCCCCCAAAAATCTCTTATCAGGCGGTTACAGGACACGGTCGGCAGCGGCTTCTGCACTAGGGCAACCAGGGTCCCGGTGAAATTGTTTTGTATTATATGACAAAAGCATGTTAAATAAAACGAACACTTTGAAGGCAAGAGTGCGACGACCGTCAGGTGTAACCAGCCGAGTCCAAACTTATAACAAGAACGGAGCCATGATGCCAATCCAGTCCCCCATTCACAGTGACAACTATCCCGCCTCTTTTTACCATGCGACCGCCAAAGAATTGTTTCAGCATCCCAGGCTGGAAGAGTCATTGGAGACAGATGTCTGCGTAATAGGCGCTGGCTTCAGCGGCCTCAACAGTGCCATAGAACTGGCTGAACGAGGCTTTGGGGTCACCATACTGGAAGCCAAAAAAGTGGGCTGGGGCGCCTCAGGGCGTAATGGCGGGGAGTTGATCCGCGGTATTGGCCATAATATTGAACAGTTTGAGCCGAGTATAGGTAAAGAAGGTGTGCTGGCTATCAAGCAGATGGGTTTTGAAGCCGTCGATATTGTCCGGCAACGGATCGCGCAATACCAAATCGATTGCGATCTGCGCTGGGGCTACTGTGATCTGGCGCTGAAACCAAGACATATGCAGGAGCTTGAGCAGGAGCTTACCGAGCTTGAGCAACTTAACTACCCACATAAGCTCAAGCTGTTGTCCAAGGAGCAGTTGCCGGAAGTCATAGGCTCTGAGCGTTATCTCGGCGCGCTCAGCGACATGGGCAGCGGCCATCTGCACCCTTTGAATCTGGCCCTCGGCGAGGCCCGTGCAGCCCTAAGCCTGGGGGTTAACATCTATGAAGACAGCGCCGCCACCGAAATCATCAAGGGCGAGCAGATACGGGTCAGGACTGAGGGCGGCGAAGTCCGTTGCCGCTATCTGATTTTGGCCGGCAATGCCTATATAGGTGCCAAACTCGAACCTCATATCGGCGGCAAGGTGCTACCGGCCGGCAGTTATCTGCTGGCGACCGAGCCCCTGTCGCAAGCACTCTGCGCTGACATTATTCCGCAGAATATGGCCTTCGCCGATATGAGCATAGCACTGGACTATTTTCATCTGTCGGCCGACAACCGTCTGCTATTTGGCGGGCTGTGCAACTACTCAGGCAGAGATCCCAAGGACATTTGCGCCGCGCTCAGGCCCAATATGGAAAGAGTCTTCCCGGCACTCAAGGGCGTGAAAATAGATTATCAGTGGGGCGGCATGATAGGGATAGGCGCCAATCGTATGCCGCAGATAGGCAGGTTGCCGGATAGCCCCAACATCTATTTCGCCCAGGCCTATGCCGGGCATGGCGTCAACGCCACCCATATGGCGGGGCGTCTGCTGGCAGAAGCTATCAGTCAGCAGGCTGAGCGCTTCGATATCTTTGCCTCAATAGAGCATATGACCTTCCCGGGTGGCCCGGCGCTGCGCTCACCCATTCTGGCGGCAGGCATGCTGTACCATAGATTCAAGGATCTATTCTGAACAAGGCCTGTTTTGAAAAGACCTGTTTTGAAGACAAGTGTATGTTGAATAGGGAGCCATTTTGAAAACAAGTGCAGCAAAGGCGTTGTGGCCGTCGTGAATACTCGCTTCGATATCAGCCGTGTTCATACGCCGCTGGGGATTTTTCGCCTCAAGGGGGAACTGCAAGCCTCACCGCCGATACTCGTGTGCAGGCAGCTTGAAATTCTCGGCAGTGACGGCTGGCTGGAGCTGCGAGTCGAAGATAACCGCACTCAATTGCTACTTGATGCGCTGTTTGAACCTGTGCGTGAACACCTCAAGCCCTGAACTTAGCCTCTTTCCCCCCGCAATGCAGGGGGATTGTCTATTACAGCAAACCGATTAAATGGCTATCCAGGTCGCCTTAATTTCTGTGTATTTATCAAAAGCATGTAGTGACTTATCGCGGCCGTTACCCGACTGCTTATAACCACCGAAGGGCGCCGTCATATCGCCGCCGTCATAATGATTGATCCACACCATACCGCTTCTCAGCGCCTTGGCGGTTCTATGGGCCTTGCTGAGATCAGAAGTCCACACACCGGCCGCCAGGCCATAGATGCTATCGTTGCCTATGGCTATCGCCTGCTCCATTCCCTCAAATTCAATCACACTCAGTACAGGACCGAAGATCTCCTCGCGAGCGATACTCATCTGGTTATTCACTTCACGAAACAGAGTCGGCGCCACATAAACGCCACCGGTTTCAGCCATGAGTTGCTCGCCGCCACAGGCCAGCACAGCACCTTGCTGCTTACCCGCCTCGATATAACCGAGAATAGTCTGCAGTTGCTGCTGATCCACCACCGCGCCACTGACGGTATCCGGATCCAGCGGATGCCCCGGCTGCCAGGATTTGAGCTCGTCGATAATGAGCGCTATCAGTTGCTCCTTGACCCCGGATTCCACCAGCAGGCGCGAACCTGCGGTGCAAACTTCGCCCTGGTTGAAGGCGATGGCCGAAGCTGCCGCCTGCGCCGCCGCCTTGAGATCCGGGCAATCGTTAAAGACTATGTGCGGGCTCTTGCCACCGGCCTCCAACCACACACGTTTCATATTGGACTGACCGGCGTAGACCATCAGTTGCTTGGCTATCTTGGTGGAGCCGGTAAACACCAGGGTATCGACATCCATATGCAGCGCCAGCGCCTTGCCAACGGTATGACCAAAACCGGGCAATACATTGAGCACTCCGGACGGGATCCCGGCTTCCAAGGCAATGGCAGCCATACGAATCGCCGTCAGAGGGGATTTTTCCGAGGGTTTAAGGATAACAGAGTTACCGCTGGCCAGCGCCGGCCCCAGTTTCCAGCAGGCCATCAACAGGGGGAAGTTCCACGGCACAATCGCGGCCACCACCCCGACAGGCTCACGGGTGATCATGCCGATTTCATTGTCAGCGGTGGGCGCTATCTCGTCGTAAATCTTGTCAACCGCTTCGCCGGACCAACGCAAGGCCCTGGCGGCATTGGTCACATCCACCGACTTGGAAAAACGGATTGGCTTGCCCATATCCAGGGTTTCCAGCAAGGCCAGTTCATCACTATGCGCCTCCAGCAAATCAGCAAAGCGTATCATCACCTTTTTGCGTTCTACCGGCGCCATTCGAGACCAGACTCCGGATTCAAAACTGGCTCTGGCACTGGCCACCGCCGCCTCGGCATCGGCCAGATCGCAACTGGCTACGGCGGCAAGCTTGTTGCCATCCACAGGGCTGATGCAATCGAAGGTCTCGCCGGATACGGCTGCACAATACTCTCCATGGATAAAGGCCTGGCCACAGATCTGCAATTGCGCGGCCAACTGCTGCCATTGCTGACGGGTTTGCGGTGTACTCATAAATCCTCTCATCTGCTTGCAAGCGGGCATTCCACTACCTCAGTAGGCCTATCGCGGCCAACTCGTGCAGCCATCGCCAGTTATTCGGGTCGCTCCAGATTAGCCTCGAGCACGGCATAAATTCAATATATTTTACAAAAATAGATTTTTTGGCATAAATAATTGCACACAGGCCTTCCATGTTCATTATTTCTGACATAGCATAGCGAAATATCAATCACCATTAACAAGCCCGCAACACTAAGGTTAATGCTTATGGCAGAGCTAAAACAACAGGCGAAAACACAGGGCAATCTCGAGCATTACTGGATGCCTTTCAGTGCCAACCGTCAATTCAAGCAGACTCCCAGGCTACTGGCTTCGGCCGAAGGCATGTATTACCGGGATGTCGATGGCCGTCAGGTGCTGGACGGCACCGCAGGTCTTTGGTGCTGTAATGCCGGCCATGGCCGGGCGGAGATCAGCGAGGCGGTCAGCCGTCAGATCCGCGAAATGGACTATGCCCCCAGCTTTCAGATGGGTCATCCGTTGGCATTCGAGTTGGCCGAGCGCCTCAGTGAAATCGCCCCGCCCGGCATGAACCGTATCTTCTTTACCAACTCGGGCTCAGAGTCGGTCGACACCGCACTCAAGCTGGCGCTGTGTTACCACAGAGCCAATGGCGAGCCGAGCCGCAGCCGTTTTATCGGCCGTGAGCTGGGCTACCACGGTGTGGGGTTTGGCGGTATTTCGGTGGGCGGAATTGGCAATAACCGTAAAGGTTTCAGCCCGCAGCTCCTCGGCGGCGTCGATCACCTGCCCCACACTCTGGATATGAAAGCCAACGCCTTCAGCCGCGGCTTGCCCGAGCATGGCGCCGACAAGGCCGAGGCGCTCGAGGGGCTGATTGCCCTGCATGGCGCCGAGAATATCGCCGCCGTTATCGTCGAGCCCATGTCAGGTTCGGCCGGGGTAATATTGCCCCCCAAGGGCTATCTCAAGCGCCTTCGGGAGATCACTCAAAAATACGGCATCTTGCTGATATTCGATGAGGTGATCACAGGTTTTGGCCGGGTGGGCGGCGCTTTTGCCAGCAACCACTGGGATGTGACTCCGGACATAATGACCACGGCCAAGGCACTCAACAATGGCGCCATCCCCATGGGCGCGGTGTTTGTGCAGCAAGCTATTCACGATGCCTGTATGCAGGGCCCCGAGGCGATGATCGAGTTCTTTCACGGCTATACCTATTCGGGGCATCCTGTTGCGGCCGCGGCGGCACTGGCCACCCTGGATATCTACCGTGACGAAAAGCTGTTTGAGCGCACTACAGCGCTGGCGCCCTATTTTGAACAGGCGCTGCACAGTCTCAAGGGGCTACCCAATGTCATCGATATTCGCAATACCGGCCTGGTGGGTGGCATTCAGCTGGCCCCCAGCCCGCAAGGTGTTGGCAAACGCGGCTATCAGATTTTCGAGCGCTGTTTCTGGCAAGGTGCGCTGGTAAGGGCCACCGCCGACATCATAGCCCTCTCCCCGCCACTGATAGTGGAAGAGTCCCAAATAGATCAACTGATTTCCACCCTGGCCGACGCCATCCAAACCGTCGACTGAAGCACACAGGATAGTTATGCGTATTTACAGCCACTATATAGATGGACATGAAACAGATGGCAGCCGGGCACAGGCTTCACTGCCGATTTTCAACCCGGCCAACGGCAAAGAGCAAGCCAGAGTCGCCCTCGCCTCCAAGGCAGATACAGAGCGGGCAATAGACTCGGCCAAACAGGCTTTTGACGCTTGGTCAAAGGTATCGCCCCTTAACCGGGCGCGGGTGCTGTTTCGCTTCAAAGCCCTGGTAGAAGCCCACATGGATGAGCTGGCCGAGCTTATCTGCCTGCAACACGGCAAAGTGCTTGAGGATGCCAGGGGCGAGTTGGTTCGAGGACTGGAAGTGGTGGAGTTTGCCTGCGGCATTCCCCATCTTCTCAAGGGGGAACACACTGAACAGGTTGGCACTGGCGTCGATGCCTGGAGCATCAATCAACCGCTCGGGGTGGTTGCCGGCATTTCGCCGTTCAATTTCCCTGTGATGGTTCCCATGTGGATGTTCCCGATTGCCATCGCCTGCGGCAATACCTTTGTGATGAAGCCATCGGAAAAGAATCCGGCGCCGGTACTCAGAATTGCCGAGCTGCTGACCCAGGCCGGGCTGCCGGATGGGGTCTTCAATGTTATCAACGGCGACAAGCTGGCAGTCGATACCCTGCTCTGCCATCAGGATGTTCAGGCCATCTCCTTTGTCGGTTCTACGCCTGTGGCCGAGTACATCTACAGTAAGGCATCGGCTCACGGCAAGCGGGTACAGGCACTCGGCGGCGCCAAGAACCACATGCTGCTGATGCCGGATGCCGATCTGGAACTGGCCAGCAACGCCCTGATGGGTGCGGCCTATGGTTCTGCCGGCGAGCGCTGTATGGCAATTTCCGTGGTACTGGCGGTTGCTGATGTGGCCGATGCCCTGATAGAAAAACTGCAACCCAAGATAGCCGCGCTCAAGGTAGGTAACGGCCTGGAGCCGGGTATGGAAATGGGGCCGCTCATCTCCCGCGCGCATCTGGACAAGGTCTGCAGCTATATAGACAGCGGTATACAGCAGGGCGCAGTTTGTCTGGTCGATGGCCGCAATACCTTGGCAGACAGCGAAGGCTTCTTTCTCGGTGCGACCCTGTTCGATGCCGTCACCCCTGAGATGCAGATTTACCGGGAAGAGATCTTCGGCCCTGTGCTTTGCATAGTCAGGGTGGCCGATTATGACTCGGCGCTGGCTCTTATCAATCAACATGAGTTCGGCAACGGCACCGCCATCTTTACCCAGAGCGGCGAGCTGGCGCGCGACTTTTGCCACTCGGTGCAAGTCGGCATGGTAGGGGTCAATGTGCCTATCCCTGTGCCTATGGCATTTCACAGTTTCGGCGGTTGGAAACGCTCGCTGTTTGGCCCACTGCATATGCACGGCCCGGATGGAGTTCGCTTCTACACCCGGCGCAAAGCCGTTACCGCCCGCTGGCCCAAACAGCTGAGTGCCGATTTCATCATGCCGACCATGAAATAGGGAGAGAGGGAGAGCCTGATGCACATCAACAATATCAGAGTACTGGCGCGCAATACTCCCGAGATAAGTGAATACTCCATCGCTGAGGAAAAGCGTCTGCAGGGCGCGCCTCTGCAACGACTGGAGAACCATTACTCCAGCCCCTGTGAGCAGTTTCATACCGGAATTTGGCAAAGCGAAACAGGCACTTGGAAAGTTAACTACACTGAGCACGAGTATTGCGAAATCCTCGAGGGTAACAGTGTCATCAGCGATGAACAGGGAAATCATCTCGAAGTTGGCCCCGGCGACAGGTTTGTTATCCCGGCCGGGTTTCGCGGCAGTTGGCAGGTAACGATTCCCTGCCGCAAGCTCTATGTGGTGTTTGAATCCAACAGATAAAAACAAAACCGCCATGAGGTCTCAGCATAGCTGCTGTTGTTTGGCATAAACCAGGTCGCGCCGGAATATTTCCGGACGGGGCCGGCAAACCAAAGAAGGGAGAAATGCTTGTGAACCCAGTGATAAGAAGAACCAACCCTCTGCTATGGGCACTACTGCTTGGCGGCGCCATAACCTCAACCTCTGCCATGGCCGAAATCAGCGGCGAGATAGCCGTGACCAATGACTACCGCTTTAGAGGCGTGTCACAAACTGCCGGTGACTTTGCCGTGCAAGCTAGTCTGGACTGGAGTCACGACTCGGGTTTCTTCGTCGGGGCCTGGGCCAGTAATGTGGAATTCGATGAAGATGGTACTCCCAAAGAGGATCAGGTGGGTGCCGATTTCGAACTGGATGTCTACCTGGGTTACGCCGGTGAAATCAACGACAACCTGGCCTATGACATTACCCTGCTGCGCTATATGTACCCGGGCGACAATGTCTCCCAGGACTACAACGAAATCTCTTTCGGCCTCGAGTTCAGCGATTTTAGGGCTGCCTACTGGTACACCAATGACTATTCGGGCTCAGATCTGGACTACCACTATGCAGAGCTGAACTATAGTTATGAGTTTGCCGAAAACTGGAGCCTGGATCTGCACCTGGGTTACAACTTCGGCGATGCGCCCGATGACGATATGGGCAAATATCTGGATTACTCCATAGGTGTCTCGACTGAGATTGCCGGTTTTGGTTTGTCTCTGGCCTGGTTGGACACAGATATAGATTCGGATGCCGAGATAAGCAGTGGCACCTTCCAGAATGACGGCACTGTGCTGGCGAGTGTCAGTTACGCTTTCTAAGCAGCAAAATTGCGCTGCCCAGGCAAGCCATAGGACAGACCTGCACGGGCAAGCCACATCTTCCTCCCACCAGCCAAAAGTAACAGAGCCGCTCCCTGAGCGGCTCTTTTTTATAAATTGATTCAGTTCTCAACGCAGTGGCGGTACGTGGGGGGGATCGCCCCGGCGCACCTGCTGTTTGACGTCTTGCCAGCTATGGGTGAGATGTTGCAGTTGCTCTCGCCGCTCGGGAAACTGCTCACTGAGCTTTCCCATCAGTTCCACTTGTCTGTCACAGATTTGCGCCCAGCGCTCGGCATTGGAAAGGTACATGGCTTCATCCTTGATCTTGGTTTGTGGTAAACAGGTGTTACTGAACAAATAATAACCAAGGTTTGCCAATTTGCCAGTCCTTCTAGCCTTATCACAAAAATCCACCCTGGGTGCACTGTCAAACGCCGCTGCTTGCAGGTATAACTGAAGATATAAGATCACATCTGGATAGCAGTATTTACTCTTGCTGAAACAAGGAGTCTCACTATGGCCACTATGTTAAAAATACTCTTTATCGCCCTGGCGTTAGTGCTTATCTACAAACTGGTTTTCAGTAACAAGAAAGGAATGACAATATTTGAAATGCATTTCAAGGACGGTCGTATGACCTCGCACAAGGGCAAAATCCCGGAGAAGTTTGAACGTGAATGCCGCGCCCTGGTCAAGAAAGAGAAACTCACCTGCACAGTGCGCGCCGAGCGCAGCGGCGAAGTGCGGCTGCATATCAGCGCCAACGCCGGAGATGCCAACATTCAGCGCCTGCGCAACCTGTTTCCCTTCGAATACTATGACCGCAAGCAGAGCGACAACAGCAAACAACTGGGTTGATCAACGCTGCCCGGGGAACACTTGAGAGTCGATTTTCCCTTCCCGGCGCGCATCATCTATGATCCTCTGGTTATCCTGTGCCATGGGATCTTCGGCGGGGAGATTGGGATTCACCCGCTCCTCCTCGGGCGCTTCAAAACTGAAATCGATACCATTCGAGCAGCCGCCGAGCGATACCAGTGCCAGTAAGCCCATCGAAACCCAAGGCAGTAGCAAAGACTTGTTGTTCATCAATATTGAAACCTGTGTTGAGAGACGGTTGTTATTAAAACAGAGCTAAGCTTAACTTAGGCTGAGACTCAGCGTTAGTCATGGCGTACCATAATTGATAGCGTTTATTCAGGAGAAAACATGCAAATGAACCAAAGGCACTATATACATGGAGATCAATCTGAGCAGGACTGCTCACTGTTCTATTGCGCAGCCTGTGACGCGTTCTTAAATGAGCATCATTTCTTCAATAGAGACATAAGCTGTTGTGATCATTGGAGCAAATACGATGAAGCAATGAAACAATTAGGGAAATCGCCACAAAACCACAGTAATTTTGGCCGTCCAATAGACGCCGCAAATGTTTTTAGACACAAGCGGTAAAACGTCCTGCGGCAATTATTCTTCTTCAACCAACGAATAAATAAGGAATATTCAATTATTTTTGTGCGGCGGGAGTGCTTCCTTGTTAGCATCAAATTCGTTCAGCTTACGGATCACCAGAGTCACCTCCCCCACTGTCAGGCCCCATTTGCGGATCTCGCTGCGGTTGATTATGGTGTCCGGCGCCGTTTGATACATCCAGTCGTCGAAATGCACCTGATACTCGCCGCTATCAAGCTTTAGCAGCATGTCGTAGCGCCAACGCAGGGCAAAACCCTCTGCTTGCCCTTCTGCCACCCCCAGAATATCCGCGGCTCTGCCCTGGTAGCGGCCATCGGCAAGCTTGGTAATCTGCCAGGTTCGCTCGGCAAGCTCACCATCGTCATACTCAAACCATTCCTGCAACACACCTTGATTCCCCTGCCAACTGCCCGTCATCCGCACATTGAAACGGCGCACCACCTGGCCGCTGTAATCTTGCACCATACCGGAAGCCTGCAACTCCCCGTTAAAGAACTGCTGCAGATCCAACTTAGGTTCGCTGGCGCTATAGTCATGAATATCGACACTGCCGCAACCGCTCAGTCCAAGCATCAGAAGTAACATCCAAACCTTAGTGAAACTGATAAACCTGCTGATTAACATTTGCATGCCTGCCCTCCTATCAACTGGGCTCTCAGTTGCGGCCGACTGCTGCGCTCTGACAACCAAATCGCCAAAAAGGCATCAGCAAAACGCTTATGCTCGCTCGAAGCGCTCTCATCTATAACAATCGCGGCTAACGGCTTGTCGTTGAACAGAAAATGCCCTCGCTGCGGCCCGCTTGCCACAAAGCTCAATCTATCCCCTTGCTCCACATCCGGCCAGATATCTTCAAGCAGCGCCAACCAGGCAGATATCTGCTCTCTGTCGTATCCCAGGTGCAACCACTGGTGTTTGGTGGCCTCCAGGAGTCGCGAAGCGGGTATATCCCGGTAATACTGAATTTCCAGCTGCTGCGGGAAGCTATTGGGCTGGTAACTACCATCCGGCGTCAGCAACCTGGCCCGATAAAGGGTTATAAACCACCAGTCCATTTCACCGCGGCCCACTTCCCGAAAGCTGGCAAGCTCCGCCTTGGATGGCTCGACCTGGGCAGCTTTGGGCTCAGGAGTCTGCTCTTGACTCAGCGCTTGAGCCTGCTGTGCTTGAGTCTGTGCTTGAATCTGTAAATTGTCGGCCCAGGCCTGAGAGGGCAGGCCAAGCAGTATCATCAGCCCGGCAAAGCCTGCTTTATGCAACTTACCAGCTTGCTTTGCTCCCTTGTTTACACCCTTGATGAATCGTTTCATTGCCGGTCTCCGTCAGAGAAATCCTGTAGTTGGGGGATTTTTACCCCATTCAAGCTTAAGGTTGCAATAACTTAACAGTGGCAGCAGCAGCGACCAGATGATTATCAACAAGCTAAAAGTAGCCGATTGCCCCAGGGGCCAAGCCACGGCCTCCAACCTGAATGCCGCCAGGTAACTGCCTGCGCCCCCCACAGCACCAAAGAGTGCCTGCTGCCATTTAGGCAAGTCCCTGAGCCAGGCCAGACTCACCCCCAAGGTCGCGGCAAAATGCCCCCAAAGACAGCAGAGCCACAAGGGTAAAAGTCGCGAGGGGCTGTCAAACTCAAATACTCCGCCAAGGTGCAGCATGGCGTCCAAAACTATGCCAATGACAGCAGGTATCAGTACGGCGTTGAATGCTTTCATACTGTATCCGGTACGCTTTACGCTTTGCGCTGCCAGTTGGCAGTGCTGATCCAGGGCATTCTCGGCCATGAGGGCGGAGCGGTAGCCCGGATTGACAAGCAGCAACTGGGCACAAAGCAGCAAGAGAGCAAACACCAGCGCCTGATTGGCAAACAGGATCAAAGACCACCAGCCCAACTGGAAAACGATGGCGTTGAGCAGCAGAAAAAACCAAGGCGATGACAGTTTCATGGCCTAACCTGCAATTTGCCTTGAGCTCAGCGGACGATAGCCGTCCTTGACTGCAGTCAGTTGCACTGTGCTTATGGTGCGCTCAAGAAAACCACCTTCGCAGTAACTCAGGTAAAACTTCCACATACGCACAAAATCTTCACCATAACCGAGTTCACGCACCCGCTCTCTGGCGTCATCGAAATTGGCATGCCAGTCATTCAGGGTGCGGGCATAGTCGAGACCAATATCATCCAACGACCAGAGGGTCATGGAGGTTTGCCGCTGCAAGTGGCGTGTCATCTCGGTGACAGATGGCAGGCAACCGCCGGGGAAAATATAGCGCTGAATAAAATCCACCCCTTTGCGGTAGCTGTCATAGCGCTGATCTTTAATGGTGATCGCCTGCAATAACAGCTTGCCACTCGGCTTGAGCAGGGCATCCAGGCCGGCAAAAAAGCCCGGCAGATAATCGTGGCCCACTGCCTCTATCATCTCTATCGAGACCAAACGGTCATACTGGCCGCTGAGCTGGCGATAATCCTGCCGCAACAGGGTAATGCGCTCACTCAGTCCTTCGGCGGCAACCCTTTCACTGGCATATTGGTACTGGGCATCGGAAATCGTGGTAGTGGTTACCTTGACGTCATAGTGTTTGGCGGCATAGATAGCCAGGGCGCCCCAACCGGTACCTATTTCCAAAAGACTCATCCCGGGCTGCAGATCCAGCCGCTCGCAAATCAGTTGCAGCTTATACTGCTGCGCCTCATCCAACTGCGCCTGTTCATGGGGATAGACGGCGCTTGAATAGAGCAGCTCAGGGTCGAGAAATGCCTGATACAAGGGGTTGCCCAGATCATAGTGCGCCAGAATATTGCGCTTTGAACCGGCCTTTGAGTTTCGGCGCAGCAGATGTTTCACCCGGCTAACTGTGTTGGAAAACCAGGAGAACCGCTGCTCTATCTTATCCAGCAGCGGCAGATTACGGGCAAACAGCCGCACCACTGCGGTAACATCCGGACTGGACCAGTGCCCCTGAATATAGGCTTCACCGGCGCCGATAGAGCCGCCCAGAATCACCTGGCGAAAAAAGCGCTCATCGTGAATACGAATTATGGCGACCAGGTCTGTGTCGAGCGGGCCGAAGGTCCACTGCTCACTGCCCAGTTGCAGTTTAAGACAACCGCCCTCCAAGGCATTCAAGGCCTGTTGCATGACTCTGGCCCATAGGCTCTTGCCACTGGCGGCCAGCTGCTGTCTGTTCTTGGCTACTGTGTTTTCCATCTCATTCTCCAATGTTTGCTGTCACACTCGGGGAAATTTCCAAACCTTTAGGGAAGCGTCTTGCAAAGGACTAGGGCCATTTGCTGCGAACCACGCCTTGCATCCAAGCCCGTAAGCCGACGCAGAGTACACATGGGACTTGTTCGCACCTTCCTTAGCCTCAGTCCGTGCCGCCCTGAGGCCTGCGCTCGTAAGGCACAAAGGGCACCCGCTTAAGCCACAAACGCAGCGCTTGCCAATAGATGAGCCAAAGAATTTTCAGGCTCATCAAGGGAAAGCCCCACAGATAACGTCTAAGTTCACGACCATTGAAGGGGCGGCGTTTGAGGCTTAATACCGCATCGAAGCTGACCTTTTGCGACTCGGGGGCAGCCTCTGCCTCATCTCCCTTGCCGGGCAGATTGCTGATCCGCAAGTCGAGCCGCTCTGCCGGCGCCGGAATATGCCAGCGATAGCGATAATCCAGCGACATAAAAGGCGATACATGGAAGCACTTGTCGCCAAGCGCCGGCGCCTCGGCCGACACCAGATAACAGTGACGCTCATTCCAGGGGGTATTGCTCACCTCTGCCAACAGGTATTTATATTCATCACCTTGAAAGCAGTAGAAAAAATTGACTGGGCTGAAATAGAGCCCAAAGTGGCGCAGCTGCCCGGCGAACAGCACGCTGTCGCAGCCGGCCTCGCCGCCGAGCGCAATCACCTTATCCAGTACCCGCTGTTTAAGCGATGAGGCAGTATTCGATATTGAAGCCGCCTTGAGGTAATCCTGCTGCCGAAAACGCAGCACTGACCAAGGGGATTCACCAAACAAGCCGCTGAGGGATGAGAGCCTTGGCAAGTCATCCAAGTCCAGCAGCATCAAGGCAAAGGGATAGCGAAAGCTGTGCCTTACCGGCGTTAGCCTCAAGTGACTGACGCTGCCGAGGTAGAGACCCGTTTCAGGTTTCATAGGCTCACCCCGAACCTTTCACAAACATCCAGGGCGCTGCGTACCCCGTCTTCATGAAAGCCGTTGTACCAGTAGGCGCCGACAAAATGGATACTGTCTTGGCCGCAGATCTCGCTGCGGCGTTGCTGCGCCGCCTGGCTCTGTTCATTGAATACCGGGTGAGCATAGACAAAACGTTTGAGCACCTTGTCCTCGGCTATCGCCTCATCCTGGTTCAGGGTCACCAAAAAATCCGGTGCAGACTTTGGCAGGCGCTGCAAAATATTCATGTTGTAGGTCACGCAGGCGGGACGGCTGGCATCACCATCGAGACGATAATTCCAACTGGCCCAGGCGGCGCGATGCTTCGGTAACAGCGAGGTATCAGTGTGCAAGGTCACCTGGTTATCCTGGTATTTAAGCCTGGAGAGTATCTCCCGCTCCAGCTCACTGGCGTCACTGAGCATGGCCAGCGCCTGATCGCTGTGACAGCCGAGGATCACCTGATCAAACTCATGCCAGCTATCCTTGACTCTGAGCTGCACGCCCCCCGCTTGGCGGCGGATTTGTGCTACCGGCGAGTTGAGATGCACCCGCTCGGCAAAGGGCGCGCTGAGCGCCGGAATATAACTGCGGGAGCCGCCTTCGAGCACATACCACTGCGGCCGATTGCTGACGGCCAACAGTCCATGATGTTCAAAGAAACGGATAAAGAATGGCAGCGAGAAGGCGCGCATATCCTGAATGCTGGACGACCAGATAGCAGCGCCCATCGGCAGGATATAGTGCTGACAGAAGAAGTCGGAAAACCCCTGCTGGTCGAGAAATTCCCCCAGCGTCACCGCCGGGTAACGACCACTTTGGTACAAGGCTTTGCAGCGGCTGTTGAAGGCCAAAATCTCCCTCAGGAACCCCCAAAAAGTCGGACTCAGCAGATTGCGCTTTTGCGCAAACAGGGTCGCCAGGCTATGGCCATTGTATTCAAGACCGCTGACAAGGTTTTGCACCGAGAAGCTCATCTCGGTCGCCAGCGCCTTGATACCGACCCGGGCCATCAAGGCCTGAAACCTGGGATAAGTGCGATCGTTGAACACAATAAACCCTGTGTCTATGGCGTAGGGTTTGCCGTCAAGCTCAACATCCACAGTGGCCGTATGCCCACCCAGATAATCGGCGGCTTCAAACAACGTCACCTCATACTGCTGTGACAACAGATAACCACAAGTGAGCGAGGAGATCCCCGAACCGACTATGGCGATGCGCGGCTTATTGCCGGTTGAAACTGTCATACTGGGCTCCCGTTTTTTGCAGAGGGTTTACCAAGGGCGGCGGCCAGCCAACTGCGGGGCAGCCAGCTCAGCAGAGTCAGCAGCCAGATAAAACGCCCGGGAAAGGCAATCAGGCGCCGTCTGGCGGCCAGGGCTTGGATGATGGTGTTGGCGGCTTTATCGGCGGAAATCCGCATCGGCATGGCGAAGTCATTTTTGTCGGTGAGCGGCGTTTTAACAAAGCCCGGGCGAATTTCGCTGACATCTATTCCCTTGTGGGCCAGATCGAGCCGCAAGCTCTGCGCCAGGTAACTGATCCCGGCCTTGGAGGCGCCATAGGCCTCCGCCCTCGGGAAAGGCAGCATCACAACGCTTGAACTCATCAGCGCCAGTTGGCTGCCACGCTCAAGCAAAGGCATAAAGGCTTCCAGGCAATAGCCCACAGCCAACAGATTGGTGCGGATAACCCGCTCAAACAGGGCGCTGTCAAAGGCCATAGCCTCGCCTATGTACTCACAGGTACCGGCATTGAGCAGCAGCAGATCCACACAGTCGGCTTGGCCCAACTCCAATTTGAGCTTGCTGCCCTGCTTCAGCACCGAGTCTCTGTCGGTGACATCGAACCTCAAAGGCTCGCAGCCTTCGAGGGCGGCCAGAGCTTGTTCATTGCGGCCACAGGCCAAGACCCGCCAACCGGCGGCGGCATATTGTCTGGCAAGCTCGGCACCTATGCCTGAGCTGGCACCCGTGATCAATACCGTCTTCATCGGCTTGCCCTACCCTTGACCATGCGCACCACTGAGCCCAGCAGCGGCAACTGTTCATAGAGCATCTGCCCCAGATCCAGATAATCCCTGTGGTAATGGATTTTGTCGCCAAACTTGATGAGGCTGATACCATCGACGCTGATACTCTGCCCCCGGTTCAACTTGGGGTGACAATACTTCATCTGCCAACTGATGGCGGCCTGATCACCGGCGGGCAAGACATCAGTGATCTCAAAGGCGATTTCGGTCAGGTTGCGATACAAACCGGCAAAATACTGTTCCAGTTGCTCAAGCCCCTCCAGTTGGTGCATGGGATCGCAAAAACAGATCTCAGGCGCGTAGACGGCCTGCAGCCTTTGGCGCAATATGGGCAGTTGCTCAGGGCCCAAGGATTGATACAAGGCAATAAATGCCTGAATAATCTCCTGAGACTGCGGCGATGTCGGCAGTGAAGCGGGTGCTATGTCCGCGGCGACTGAGTGGCTGGTCATGATAATCCCTCGGCTAATGAACTGAGTTCAGGCAGACTTTTTCAGCACGGCCAGGGCGGTCAACGCCCTTTGCCGCGCCGCGCTGTGCTCGACTATAGGTGGCGGATAAGCCGCAGTGGCGAACAGACTCGGCTCGGTGAAGCGAGACGATGCGGCTGTGCCCGGATGGTGTATCTGTTTAAGCGGCCAGTGCGCCAGTTCGGGCAGATAACGGCGGATAAAACTGGCGTCAGGGTCGAACTTTTCGCTCTGGCTCATGGGGTTGAAGATCCTGAAATAGGGCTGGGCATCACAGCCGGTGCCGGCAGACCACTGCCAGCCGCCGTTATTGGCTGCCAGGTCGCCATCTATCAGGGCGCGGCGAAAATACTGCTCGCCCCAGCGCCAGTCCACCAACAGGTGTTTGGTGAGGAAGCTGGCGGTCACCATTCGCAGCCGATTGTGCATCCAGCCGGTCTGGTTTAGCTGACGCATGGCGGCATCCACCAGCGGATAACCGGTACGGCCCTCGCACCAGGCGGCAAACTCTTGCGGGTCGTTACGCCAGACTATGTCATCACCGAGCGAGTTGAAATTGCGCCCCATACACAGCTGGGGCCAGGCGTGCAGCAGATGGCGGTAAAACTCGCGCCAGGCCAGCTCAGCCAGCCAGCTGCGACCTGGACTATTGTCCTCTGCCATAGCCTCGGGGAAGCGATTGAGCAGCGCCGCCACACATTGCCGC
The DNA here is from genome assembly GCF_047314685.1 of Shewanella sp. BJSY2023SW001. NCBI lineage: Bacteria > Pseudomonadati > Pseudomonadota > Gammaproteobacteria > Alteromonadales > Shewanellaceae > Shewanella > Shewanella sp. BJSY2023SW001. The sequence goes on along the minus strand of NZ_JBKORF010000068.1, from coordinate 26,505 downwards.
GGGCTGAGAATTCCAAACGCCAGATAGGGCGACAGGCAACTGGTGCCATCGAGCGCCGGGAAATCCCGCTCCTGGCCGTAATCGGCAAGCTGGTTGGCAATAAAGCTATCGAGGCGCTGCCTGGCCGCCCCTTCACCCACTGGCCAGTGGTGGCTGTCTTGTTTACTGCCTTGATTGCTGACCTTAAAACTCAGCTCTGCGGGTTCAGGTAAAGCCGGGGCCAGAGGCGCAGGTACCGGCAGCGGCATCATCGCCTCACTTCCCAGCAGCTCACGCCAGCGGCGAAAGAAGGGGGTAAATACCCGATACATTTCGCCGCCTTGGGTACGGACGCTGCCGGGCGGCAGCAGACAGTGCTCATCGGTAAACTGCAGGCCCACCCCTATAGTCCTGGTGAGCTGTGCCAGCGCCTGATCCCGGCGCTGCTCGTTAATCTCCACCTCGCGCCCGGCAAAAATCTGCTTAACGCCCTGGCGTTGGCAATACTCCTCGACAGTGACATTCACCAAAGAGAAATCGTCACAGTGCAGCAAATCAAAAGCTATCCCCAAAGATGCCAACGCCCGTTGCAGTTGATTGACGCTGCGCTCGATGAAATCCAGCTGCATGGGACCAACAGAGTGCTGCTGCCACTGGGCCGGAGTCGCAATATAAAACCCCCGCAGCGGCAGACCTTGGGCCCTTGCCGCTTCGCACGCCAGCCACAGGGCCTGGTTATCTGAAGTGCGCAGATCGCTGCGAAACCAGATGGCAACACAGGCCTTTTCACGGGAAGGCGCATGATTGGGCAAGGACTGGGACATGTTACTTGTCCTCCGGTTGTTTTGAGGCGGACTCGGCCTGACCCAGCAGTGCCAATATGGCGGCATTGCTGCTGCAAAGCACAGGATTCTTGACGGGCTCCCGGTTCTTGTTGGCGCCTTTTTCAGTCACAGCCAGTTCCTTGGCATAGTGCTCAAAGGCATTGGCGTGAGCCGCCACATAATCCCCGCTCAAGATCAATGGATATTCCAAAGCGCTCGCCAACTGGAACAGGGCTTTGACACTGCTGCCCGGCAACTGGGAAGGCGGCAGCAACAAGAGTCCCTGCAGCGGCAGCCTGTGTGCCAAGAGTTGCAACCCCTGACCTTCCAAAGGCTCCTCTATATTGAGCGGCAAAAGGCTGACACCCCGGGTGATAAGCTCCAGTTGCAGCAAGATCTCACTCCATGCCGGCTGCTTGCCAAGCGGCAGATAAAGAAGTTGCCAACGGGGTTTCTGGCGCAGCAACTGCTCGCTGCGGGCGCCGACATAGTGAGCCAGACGGCTTTCGAGCCAACTGCGGACAAATGCGCCGTCGAGGCGTTCATCGAGCTGGGTGTCCAATACTTGCAACCAATGGCGCAGGCGCCGACAACACAAGGCGATGGGATAGAGGGCACTGAATTCATCCAGCAAGCGGCCAAAGCGGGCACTGCTGAGAGAAAGTGCCGCCTCGGTGAGACTGCTGCTGAACTTCAGCCAGTCGTCGTCTTCATTTTCTTGCTGCAGCTGTTTTTCTGTCTGGCCACTGAGCAGTGGCTTGACCTTGCTGATGGCCACGCCCTGCTCAAGCCAGGAGAGGATTTCACGGATCTGTTGCACCTGCTCCTGAGTGTAGAGTCTATGGCCCTTGGGGGTGCGCTGCGGGATAACCAGTCCAAACCGTCGCTGCCAGGCACGCAAGGTGACAGGATTCACCCCGGTCAGTCTGGCGACTTCGCCGATGGAAAGGTTGGCAATGTTATCAGTAGGCATAACGCAGTTTTAACTCCTGTGGATGAGGGTTGAGATAAACCTGGGCCGCAATATACGGCTGCGGATGCTCCCTCAAGTAATGTTTAATCAATGTCAGCGGCACCAACAGAGGTTGCAGCCCCTGACGATATTCATCTATCGCCTGACTAAGCTCAGCCTTCTGTGCCTTGGTCAGTTTTTGTTTGAAATAGCCCTGAATATGCTGCAGTGCGCTGGTGTGATTGCGGCGACTAGCCTTATTTTTCAGCGCCTCCATAAAGCCTTCAAAGTAACGCCGGGCAGTTTCCTGCAAGTCTTCACCACCTTCAGCCAGCAAGGGGCCAAGTTGGCGATATTGAGCCGGACTGTGCGCCAGTAATAGGTATTTGTATCTGGCGTGAAATTGGGTCAATTTATGCAGGCTTAAGCCGGAGTGCAGCAGACACTGCCAGTCGTGAAAGGCATACACCCGGGTGAAAAAGTTTTCCCTGATCACCAAATCGTTCAAGCGCCCCTCTTCTTCAACCGGCAGTTGTGGCCAGCGTTGCATCAGGGCCTTGGCGAACACACCTATGCCACTGCGATTCCCCTGATCGCCGCCTTCCTTGTAGACAGTGACCCGTTCCATGCCGCAGGTAGGTGATTTGGCACAAAGCAGATAGCCACTTAAAAACCCCAATTCAGCGACTTTTTGCTCACTGAAACTTTGCAGGCTCTCGGTTACATCCAGGCTGGCATCACGGCTCTGGATCCTAATCTCATCACCGCGGCGCACCTGACGTATGCTCTTGCGTGGCGCGCCCATGCCTATTGCCATCTCAGGACAGACTGGCACAAAGTCGAAATGTTGCCTAAGCTCCTGCTGGCAATAGACAGAATTCTTATGACCACCGTCAAAACGCACCTGCTGCCCCAACAGGCAGGCACTGATACCCAGTTGAATTCGCTGCGGCTCAAACTTGTACATATTGAGAATCCTTGTATAACCTTGTAGTAGATTAAGGCACACACCTGTACAAGGATCAAGTTTTTGTACAATATTTTTTAGTAAAGGGATCGACTTGCCGGGCAAGTCATACAAGACCTTAAAAGGAGTCGAGCTCAGAAAACCTGAGCTGTCTGCTGGCGAAGTAGCACCCATCTTGGATGAAACCTGTAACGCAAAAGCATTTAAGAGAGATTCGAAGGAAGATAAAAAACGGGAGCCTTGAGCTCCCGTTTTCTGTCATTGATATCTTTCACTGCAGGGCACTAACGCCTGAAATTATTGCTTACCAGCCCCCAGACGCTCAACCAGGAGTACCAGACCAATTCCAGCGGCGGCACACAAGAGCGCCAACCCCAACTGATGCGGCTGCTGTGTCAGTTGCTCAAAGCCAAAGGGTGACAGGTTTTGCTGCACCAGGGGTACCTGCTCACCATGGGAATTGGTGCGCCAGCTCAGCGTCTGTTTCCAGGGCCAGATCTTGCCCAGCGTTCCCAGCATAAGCCCGGTAAGGAAGATAAGGGTGGCATCGTGAAAGCGCCGCAGCAACGCCGACAGCAGATGGCTGAAACTCAGGATACCTATCACGGCGCCGACAGCAAAACAGCCGAGAATGTCCAACTGGATATTCTTGGCCGCCGCCAGCACGGCTGGATAAAGCCCCAACAACAAGAGGATAAAGCTGCCGGATATCCCTGGCAGTATCATGGCGCAAATGGCAATGGCACCGCCAACAAAAATATTAAAGTAGCTGGCCTCCAACTCGACCGGGCTCAGCACGGTAATGCCCCAGGCAAAGGCCACTCCCAACGCGAATATCAATAGTCGCGGCAGTGAAAAACCGCCCTTGACCTGGCGCAGCATATGCACCACAGAGATAAGGATCAGCCCGAAAAAGAATGACCATACAGGAATAGGATGATGTGCCAGCAGGTAAGAAATAAGCTTGGCCAGGCTCAGAATACTGCTGAGGATCCCCGCCAACAGACTCAACAAAAAGGCGCCATTGATATGCGCAAACGCCGCCTTGATGCCGTCACGGCGTATAATGCCCCAAAGACTGGGATTGATACGGCGAATACTTTCCAGCAGGGTGTCATAGATGCCGGTAATAAAGGCTATGGTTCCCCCGGAAACGCCGGGCACCACATCGGCGGCCCCCATGGCCAGCCCCTTGAGGTAGGTCAACAGAAATTTCACTAGGTTTCCTTACTACTGTTTTGATAATTCTCGCGGATTATACCAATCCTGATTGAAGTTGGATTGTCCAAGGAAGTGATTCTTGCACTTGCAAAAGGTTCACCCATTCGCACCTTCCCGAAGAAACCGCTATTTAAGCACAGGCACCAGTTGCTGCCACGCGTTTTTATTCTATCTGTTCAGCCCCAGCTCAGATTGGCGAGCCCCTCGATCATCTCAGCCAATGCTCTTGGTTCTTTCCTTTTAGCTCGTGCCTCTTTCCTTTTAACTCTTGCCTCTTTCCTTTTAACTCTTGCCTCTTTCCTTTTAGCTCTTGCCTCTTGGCTCTTGCCAAAGCGCTCGTCAGCATACACACTCATCCGACCAGAGCAATAACAAAAACATTACCCTATACCAACAAAAAACATCAAAAAGGAATACCCACAAGGAATCACTATGAGTAAAACCGCCAATTCGACCCTGAACTTGTATCACAAATGCCGGCGCCTGCCCTTTGGCAATAAGATATTCTCCTTGCTGGTCAGCCGGATGGCACCCTACTTTGGCAGTATCAAGCCGATAATTACTCAGTTGGAGCCCAACTACTGTGAATGCCTGTTGCGTAAACGCCGCGCAGTGGAGAATCACATAGGAACAGTACATGTCATTGCCATCTGCAACGGCCTGGAAATGGCGATGGCGATGGGGGTCATGGCCGAGGCTTCAATACCACCTCATCTGCGCTGGATCCCCAAGGGCATGACGCTGGATTACACCGCCAAGGCCGGCAGCGATATCCGCTGTGTGGCCAAGGTTGATGCCAACGCCTGGCAGCCGGGGGATCTTGATGTCGAGGTGCTCGCCTATGACAGCAATGATATCCTGGTGGTCAAGGGCAATATCAGGCTCTGGATCTCGGCCAAGCCGGCTAAAAACGCGACCGAGAAGGGATCATAATTTGAAACAAGCGAGCACTTCCCTCATTCGGGTTTGATTGCTAACTTAGCTCTGTTAATAAAAGCCATAGATGGTATACAAAAATAGGCAGGGAAAAGATGCAGGGACAGCCGGTCAAAATCAGTCACAACCCCAATATCGATGCCGTCAGAGGGCTGGCGGTATTAGGGATATTCTTTCTCAATGTGAGTTTTATGGGCGTCACCTTATATGGTTATGCGCCCTTTCCCGAGTTTCATTTAACCGATGCCATTACCGAAACCCTGAGTAATTTTCTACTGGAAGGGCGCTTCCTCAGCCTGTTTTCCATGCTCTTCGGTGTCGGCCTCTATATTCAACAACAGAATTTCCTCGCCAGAGGATTGGAGCCCTTCCCCTTAATCCGCTCGCGCTTACTCTGGCTGATGCTCTTTGGGGCGCTGCACAGCCTGTTTATCTGGCCGGGGGATATCCTGCTCACCTATAGCATTTGCGGCCTCCTCGCCTGGCATTATCGTAACCTGGAGATTGAAGCCCAGCAAAGGCGGGCACTGCTCTTTATCGCCATCGGCATCCTGGCCTATGGCCTGATGATCTTTCTGCCGGGTGATGAAGCCTGGATCCGCGGCAACGCCCTTTTCAATGAACAATACAGCGCCTGGACCGGCAGCTATGGCGAGCAGTTGCTGATGCACCTGTTTATGACCTTGCTGATGCTGATTTCCCTGCCATTTACTCTGCTGTGGTTTGTCAGCGGTGTGATGCTGCTGGGGATCAGCCTGTATCGTCGCGGGCTGTTTGACCAAGGTTTACCCCAGGGCAAATTGGGGAAATTGCTGGCACTGAGCATGCTGCTGTCGCTGGCGGACACGATTCTCAGCCTGCAATCCCGCCCCAAACTGGTGATGCTTTCCGATATTCTGGTCATGCTGAGCGCCATTCCCATGGCTATCGTCTATGCGCATCTGTTAGTTAAGTTCGGCCGACGCCTGCCATGGCTGCAAATGCGCCTGCAGGCGGTTGGCCGGATCCCCTTGAGCCTGTATATTCTGCAGTCCTGTTTTGGGATCTGGCTGTTTCGCCATCAGGCGCCCGAATTGCTGCTGACACTTGAGCGCATAGACTACCTGGCCATAGCCCTGGGTTATGCCTTGGTACAGATAATACTGGCCGGCTGCTATCTTAGGTTCTTCAACCAAGGGCCGCTGGAATGGCTCTGGCGTCGTCTGGCCTTTGGCAAGAAGCCAATCAATAACGCCATGAATACTCACGAGTCAAACACATGAAGCACAAAGGAAAAGTCAGCCATTGGCAGGACGATAAAGGCTTTGGGTTTATCAGCCCCAATGACGGCAGTGAACGGGTGTTTCTGCACATTAAGTCACTGAGCCTGAGCGGTCGCAGGCCACAAGTGGGCGACGTGCTGACCTTTGACATCACCCTGGATGACAAGGGTCGGCGCCAGGCAAAACAGGCCTTCTTTCCCGAGGACAGGGGCAGACTCAAACAAAAACAGCGTCAGCAGAATAAGCGCAGCAGTCACAAGTCTTTCATCGGTAAGCTCACCGCCCTGTTTGCCCTGCTGTTACTGGCTTTAGTGGCACTGGATAAGCTGCCGCTCTTGGTGCCCGTCTGGTATCTGCTGCTGAGCCTTCTCTGTTATTGGCTCTATGCCCGCGATAAAAAGGCCGCTGAAACTGGCCGCTGGCGCACCAAGGAGTCGACCCTGCAACTGACCGGCTTGCTCGGTGGTTGGCCCGGCGCTTTACTGGCACGCCATCAGTTCCGCCACAAGACCAGTAAAACAAGTTTCAGACTCCTGTTCTGGTGCTGTGTCGGCCTCAACCTGTTGGTGCTTGGCGCCGCTCTTAAGCTGGGATGGCTGGCACAGCTGCCCGAGATAGCCTTTTAACGGTTGGCTCTAAACTCAAGGGCAAGCTCACCTATCAAGCAGGCTCAATCATCTAGGCTTAATCAAGTAAGCTCAGTGCCAGCTTGCGGCCGCGCTCGGCAGCATACTGCCGACTGACGAGCTGGGCCGAGACTATCGCCCCCTCTTTAATCAAACACAACTGCCCGGCCAACTCACGAGCGCGCTCGTTGCCAAGCCAAGGCGACAACTTCTGCTCAAGCTCATTTTGAACCCTGGCCTTATGCTCACGGCAGAGACGATTTACCGGATGCTCGGGTGAGGGATACTCGGCGGCGGTATTGATAAAGAAACAGCCGCGAAACTGGCTCAGGGATTCAACCCGGCTGTTGAACCAATCATCCAGGGCGTTAAACAGCTCATGAACCAGCTCCGTCGGCGTTTGCGCAGCCTCCAGCCTTTGATTCAACCAATCAAAAAACAGCTGATCGCGATAACGCACCACGGCCAGCACCAGGGCCTCCTTACCCTCGAAATGATGATAAAGGGTCTTCTTGGCTATGCCGGCCTCGGCCAGAATTTGATTGATACCCACCCCATGCACACTCTCTCGATAAAAGAGTTCAAAGGCGCCGGCAAGCAGTTGGGAAACCTTGTCCATCTCACGCTCCTTAACGATTCAATCTGAGTTTGACAAAAGTAGAACGGTCTGTCTACCATAAAAAGTAGACCGATTGTTCTACCAGGCAAAAATGCTGACAACCAAAGGAAAACAGATATGGACAACACACCGCCCCTGACCGCAACACCTGCTGCAAAAAACACAGCCCAAGCGGCGACAAACCGTTGGCAGGCTGCCGCCTGGGCCACACTGGGCGCCGGAAGCTGTATTGGATTACTGGCGGGATTACAGGAGATGCTGACGCAGAACCTGAGCTGGAGTCTGCTGCTGATGGCACCATTCGGCGCCACTATGGTGTTGCTCTACGCCCTGCCCCAAAGCCCGCTGGCGCAGCCGAAAAACATCTTCTTCGGCCATCTGCTCACCTGCGCTCTGGGCCTCTTGTTATTGCACACCTTGGGAGTGTCGCCGCTGACACTGGGGCTGGGAACCGGCCTGGGTGTCGGCCTGATGATGCTGACCAACACCACACATCCACCGGCCGGCGCCAACCCCTTGCTGGTGATGCTGGCCGGGGCCGACTGGCAGTTTTTGCTAACCCCTGTGGTTTCGGGGTTGCTGCTGATCCTCGCTTTCGGTTGGGCCTATCACAAGAGCCTGTATATCAAGGGGATCAGCAAGCATAGCTGGCCTAAAACCAACTGAGGGCAACACTTATCACCACGCCGGTGATCAGCAACTGCATCAGACAAAAACCCATGATATCCCGGGCCTTGAGCCCGGCAATAGCCAGCACAGGCAGCGCCCAGAAAGGCTGGATCAAGCTGGTCCAGGCATCCCCCCAGGCCACCGCCATGGCGACCCTGGCGACATCGGCGCCAAGTGCCTCGGCGGCCGGCAACATGATAGGTGCCTGTACCGCCCACTGGCCGCCACCGGATGGCACGAAGATATTCACCACCCCGGCGCTGATAAAGCTCCAGAATGGCAGTGACTCGGCGCTGGCAATGGCAACAAAACCCGAAGAGATACTCTGCGCCAACCCGGACTGTACCATCACCGCCATGATGCCGGCGTAGAAGGGAAACTGGATCACTATTCCGGCGCCGCCCTTTATCGCCTCATTGAGACTGACCAGCAGACTGCGCGGCGTCTGGTGCAGGGTTATCGCCAGGAACAGAAACAGGAAGTTGACTATGTTGAGGTTAAGACTGCCCCCCTGAACAAAGAACCAATACCCCAGATACCCGAGACCACACAGGCCCACCAGGATCCCGAGTATCCGGCTGTTCTCCAGATAGTCGGCCGGGCGTTTGTTCTCACTCTGAGTCGGCGCAGCATCCTCGAGCAGCGCAGGATCGACTATCACTGACTCTTTGTCATCCGGCAGCATAAAGCGATTGACCAGCGGCATTATGATAAACAGCAAGGCAAGTAGCAGCAGATTAAAGCCGGCAAAAATAGTTTCCGAGGTAGGAATAATGCCTATCTGCGCCTCGGCAAAGTGTCCTGGTGTGGCCACTGTCAAGGGCACTGAGCCCGCCAAGCCGCCATGCCAGACCACAAAGCCCGAATAGGCGCTGGCCACCAGCAAACGGTAATCCACCTTGACCCGGCGCGCCAACGCCTTGGCAAACAAGGCACCAACCACCAAACCGAACCCCCAGTTAAGCCAACTGGCCGCCAAGGAAACCAAGGTCACCAGTATGATAGCCTGCGGCGCGCTGCGGGCCAGGGACGCTATGGCATCCAGCAACTTCTTCACCGGCGGCGAGCTGGCCAACATAAAACCGGCCACCAGCACCAGCAACATCTGCATCGAGAAACTGAGCAGGTTCCAAAAACCGCTGCCCCAATAACCCAGCACTTCTACCGGTGTCTTTTGCTGGCCGAGCATGGCGGCGGCAAACACCAATAAAGTAAGCAGGAGCACAAAGATATAGGGATCGGGCAGATACTTATCCACCAGCTTGACCAGTGGCCGGGAGGCGCGATTGAGCATAGGGGTTTCCTTGAGTCTTATTATGATTATTCTGCGGAGAGCTGATTTAGCTTTCACTTTTTTATCAATAGCCTACACAAGTCTGCCCGAGGGATAAAGCCCGACAAAAGTACACTATAACCCTAAGGAAGGTGCGAATAAGTCCTCGTGGCCTTCTCTTTTGTAGAGAGTGGCTTGCACAGCAATTGGCGTTCAAGGCATCTGACTGAAGGCATGCCGGGGCCTGCCAAAGGCGGATAACGCAGAGAGCCGGTTGCTGTGAAAGCCCCGAAGGGCGTAGCTTACAGGCCTGCCTGCTGTGTTGTGCTTCTTGCAAAGGACTAGGGCCATTTGCTGCGAACCACGCCTTGCATCCAAGCCCGTAAGCCGACGCAGAGTACACATGGGACTTGTTCGCACCTTCCCTTAGCTGTAAATGCCGCAGTCCAACTGCTAAGATAGCGCCACCTTCAGGACAGAGGATCCCCAAATGAGAATGTTGCTTGCCGTGGTGGTTATCGCCGCAGTTATTTTTTACTTTTTCACCACTATGAATGGCCAGAAACTGGCAAAAGAGAATGTTGCCAAGGGCGAGGTATTTCTTGAGGCCAACAAGCATAAAGAGGGGGTGGTCACCACAGACTCGGGGCTGCAGTATCAGTTACTGCACAAGGGGCAAGGCCAGGTTCATCCGGGTCCCAAGGATAAGGTGACAGTGCACTACCATGGCACCCTGATTGACGGCACTGTGTTTGACAGCTCGGTCGATCGCGGTGAGCCCATCGCCTTTCCACTCAATCAGGTGATCAAGGGCTGGACCGAAGGGGTTCAGTTGATGACAGAAGGCGACAAGATGCGCTTCTTTATTCCCAGCAGTCTGGGCTACGGCAATCGCTCTGCCGGCTCGATCCCGCCGGGTTCAGTACTGATTTTTGATGTGGAGTTGCTCAAGATCAACTGACAATCCCCAACAACAAGCCCGGCCAAAGCCGGGCTTGTTAATTGGCACTTTTCTCACTCAAACCCAGCTCTCACAACACGCTCCCTTTCTACGAGTTTGCAACTCCGGGCCTCGTCCATTCAGAATCTGGATGCTGGCAACTCAGGGCGCCAACGCTTCACGGGTAAATTCCGAGTGGTCACACTCGGGGCAGTCGGGAATAACGCCTGGAAACTCAAAGTCCATCTCATGGCCGCAGTTACTGCAGACCATTTTACCCTGACTGACGATATCGCCGCTCTGATAATAGCCATGGTGTTTGAATTCATGGGCCAGTTCGTGCCACTCCACCTGGCTGCGGTCGCTGATTTCACCCAACCAGTGCCAGAGGGTATTTTCCAGCGTCAGCATAGTAGGGCTGTAACTGATGTCATCTTCCGTTTGGCTCTGAATATAGCTGGCGATATCCCGCTTGAGGAATTCCTCGACCAGAGACAGCTCGGCCTCACCGGCCTGCTGCTTGATAGCCAAATACTCTTTCCCTTCCTTGATAGAATTAAATAAGCTCTTCACTGTCAATGAGTTATCTTGGTCATACTGTTGTTTGACTCTGTCAATCAAGGCCTGATACAGCGCCAGTAACTCCGTACTTCTCTCACTCATGGCCAATACTCCTTTAAGACGAACCTTTCTTAATGACTCACTTCTGGTTTATTCTATGCAGATCTAAACGGCGCAGTATAGCGCGCATGTCAAAATAATGGGCGGCATTGCCGAAAAACCTGATGCAAGAGCAATATAATCCCTCAGAAATCGAAGCCAAAGTGCAAACGCACTGGGCAGAAAAGAAAACTTTTGAAGTCACCGAAGATCCGAGTAAAGAGAAGTTCTACTGCCTCTCTATGTTCCCCTATCCTTCAGGTCGGCTGCATATGGGACACGTGCGTAACTACACCATAGGTGACGTAGTTTCCCGTTTCCAGCGTCTGCAGGGTAAAAATGTGCTTCAGCCCATCGGCTGGGATGCCTTCGGTCTACCGGCAGAAAATGCCGCGATCAAGAACGCCACTGCGCCGGCGCCTTGGACCTATGAAAACATAGATTACATGAAGAACCAGCTGAAAATGCTGGGTTTTGGCTACGACTGGAGCCGTGAAATTGCCACCTGTACCCCGGAATACTATCGCTGGGAACAGTGGTTCTTCACCAAACTGTATGAAAAAGGCTTGGTGTACAAGAAGACCTCTTCGGTCAACTGGTGCCCCAATGACCAGACAGTGCTGGCCAACGAGCAGGTTATCGATGGTTGCTGCTGGCGCTGCGACACTGTAGTGGAGCAGAAAGAGATCCCTCAGTGGTTCATCAAGATCACTCAGTACGCCGAAGAGCTGTTGAATGATATCGATACCCTCGAAGGTTGGCCTGAGCAGGTCAAGACCATGCAGCGTAACTGGATTGGTCGCTCCGAAGGGGTCGAGATGACCTTCAAGGTGGCTGGTTCTGACGATAGCTTCGACATCTATACCACACGTCCGGATACAGTGATGGGCGTGACCTATGTGGCCATTGCCGCCGGTCACCCGCTGGCCGAGAAAGCCGCCGCCAACAACCCGGCGCTGGCAGCCTTTGTTGAAGAGTGCAAGCAGAGCACCGCCTCCGAGGCCGAGCTGGCCACTATGGAGAAAAAAGGTGTTGATACCGGCCTCAAGGCGATCCACCCGCTGACAGGCGAAGAAGTCCCGGTTTGGGCCGCCAACTTTGTCCTGATGAACTATGGTACCGGCGCCGTAATGTCGGTTCCCGGCCACGACCAGCGTGACTATGAATTCGCCACCAAGTATGGCCTGGCGATCAAGGGCGTGATTAAGCCTGCCGATGGCGAGCTGGATATCTCTGAAGCCGCTTACACTGAAAAAGGCATACTGTTCAACTCAGGTGAGTTCGATGGTCTGGACTTTGAAGCCGCCTTCAACGCCATCGCCGACAAGCTGAGTGCCGAAGGCAAAGGCAAGCGCCAGGTTAATTTCCGTCTGCGCGACTGGGGCGTCAGCCGCCAGCGTTACTGGGGCGCACCTATCCCTATGGTGACTCTGGAAGACGGCACTGTGATGCCGACGCCGGAAGAACAACTGCCGGTCATTCTGCCGGAAGATGTGGTCATGGATGGGGTCCAAAGCCCAATCAAGGCCGACAAAGAGTGGGCCAAAACCACAATCAACGGCCAAAATGCCCTGCGCGAAACCGACACCTTCGACACCTTTATGGAGTCCAGCTGGTACTATGCCCGCTACTGCTCGCCCAAGGCAGATCAGATGCTGGATCCAGCCAAGGCCGACTACTGGCTGCCGGTAGATCAATACATAGGCGGTATCGAACACGCCTGTATGCACCTGTTGTACTTCCGCTTCTTCCACAAACTGCTGCGCGATGCCGGTTTGGTTAACTCCAATGAGCCTGCCAAGCGCCTGTTGACCCAAGGCATGGTACTGGCCGATGCTTTCTACTACAGCAACGAGAAAGGCGCCCGCGTTTGGGTATCGCCACTGGAAGTGACTGTGGTTGAGAAAGACGACAAGGGTCGGATCCTCAAGGCGGTGGACAGCGAAGGCCATGAACTGACTTACACCGGCATGAGCAAGATGTCCAAGTCGAAAAACAATGGTATCGATCCGCAAGTGATGGTGGAGAAGTACGGCGCAGATACTGTGCGACTGTTCATGATGTTTGCCGCACCACCGGAGCTGACATTGGAATGGCAGGAGTCAGGCGTAGAAGGTGCCCACCGCTTTATCAAGCGTCTGTGGAAACTGGCCCACGACCATATATCCAAGGGCGAAGCTCCAGCGCTGGATATCGCGGCACTGACCGGCGAGCAGAAAACGCTGCGCCGCGAACTGCACAAAACCATCGCCAAGGTGACCGACGATATCGGCCGCCGTCAGATGTTCAACACCGCCATTGCTGCTGTGATGGAACTGATGAATGCACTGCAAAAGGCTCCACAGGAAACCGAGCAGGACAGAGCCCTGATGGCCGAAGCCCTGTCGGCCATTGTGCGTCTCTTGTACCCCATCACCCCGCACCTGAGTTTCAACCTGTGGCAGGAGCTGGGCATGGAAGGCGATATCGAGTCAGCCAGCTGGCCTGAAACCGACGAATCTGCACTGGTCGAAGACAGCAAGCTTATCGTGGTGCAGGTCAACGGTAAGCTCAGAGCCAAGATCACTGTGGCAGCCGATGCTGCCAAGGAAGAGGTCGAAGCCCTGGGTCTGGCCGATGAGCAGGTGATGAAGCACACCGAAGGCAAGACCATCCGCAAGGTGATCTATGTTCCCGGCAAACTGCTGAACATAGTCGCCAACTGAGAAAAAACAGGACATCCATGCTGAAACTATCTTTAAGCGTGAAGCAGTTGATGTTCGCCCTGCTGGCACTGGTCGTTATGACCAGTGCCGGTTGCGGCTTTCAACTCCAGGGAAGTTATTCCATTCCGCCCGAGCTAAGCAAGCTGAGCCTGGAGAGCAGCGACAAATACAGCGAGCTGAGCCGCCTGGTGCGTGAACGTCTGCGTCTCAACAATGTCGGCATAGAGGAACCCGCCAAGGGCATTCCCCGGCTGGTGCTGCTGAGCGACACTCTGGAGCGCTCAACCTTGTCGCTCTACCCCACAGGCAACGTCGCCGAATATGAACTCATCTACCATGTGCGTTTTGCCGTGTCTCTACCGGGTAAGGAAGCACAGCCTTTCGATGTGGAAATCCGCCGCGATTATCTCGACGACCCCCGCACCGCCTTGGCCAAGAGCCGGGAGATGGAGTTACTGGTCAAAGAGATGCGCATTCAGGCCGCCGATAACATCATCCAGACTCTGGCCGCCATCGAGGTGAACTGATGCGGGTCTATCCGGATCAGTTACACCGGCAGTTGTCGCCACTGAAATCCTGCTACCTGCTGCTGGGCGACGATCCCTATCTGCTGGACAGCAGTAAGCGGCAAATCCTGGCTGCCGCCCGTAGCCAAGGCTTTGAAGAAAGGTTGCAACTGACTCAGGAAGCCAACTTCAACTGGCAGGATCTCGCCAACGAATGGCACGCCATGAGCCTGTTTGCCAGTCGCAGGATCATAGAGCTCAACCTGCCACAGGCCAAGCCGGGCGCCGATGGCGGCGCCATGCTGCAAAGCCTTATCGCCGAACAAAACCCGGATATCTTGCTTATCATCGACGGCCCCAAGCTTGGCCGCGATCAGCAAAACAGCAAGTGGTTCAAGGCCCTGGACAGTCAAGGTCTTTATGTTCCTTGCGCCACCCCCGAAGGGGCTCAGTTTCAGCGCTGGCTCGACGGCCGTATTCAATACTATCGGCTCAATCTCAAAAACGATGCCAGAGCCATGCTGTATGCCCTCTACGAAGGCAATCTGCTGGCGGCCGATCAGGCGATGCAACTGCTGCAACTACTGGCCGGTGCCCGTCCTGTGGACAGCGAAGAGTTGAGCCGCTACTTCGAAGATCAATCCCGCTTCAGCGTGTTCCAATTGACCGATGCCCTGCTGGCCAACCAACAGGATAAGGCCCAGCATATCCTCGCCCAGCTCAAGGCCGAAGAAACCGCCATGCCCATTATCCATTGGGCGCTGCAAAAAGAGCTGACCTTGCTGCTGACGCTGCAATCGGCCCGCAGTCAGGGCGAGAGCCTCAATAGCCTGTTCGGCAAGCATAGAATTTGGGACAAGCGCAAGCCGCTCTATCAGGGCGCCCTCACCCGGCTGAGCCTGGAAGCCATAGAGTCCATGCTGGCTATCGCCTCCAAACTGGAGCTGGCACTGAAACAGCAAGGCCAGGAAAACTGGACCGGCCTGTCCCATCTGTGTTTGCTGTTCGATCCCAAAGCGGCGCGCCACCTTGACCATATTGAGTTCGACTGAGGAGACTAGATGCGTATCGGACTGATGGGCGGTACTTTCGACCCTGTTCACTATGGTCACCTCAAACCCGCGGCCGAAGTCAAAGCCCGGCTAGAGCTGGATAAACTCTGGTTGCTGCCGAACCATATTCCGCCGCACAAGGCCAAGGCCACCGCCAGCAGCGAGCAGCGCCTGGCCATGCTTAAACTGGCCTGCGACGAGTTCCCCGATATGGACATTTGCGATATCGAGCTCAAACGCAATGCCCCCTCCTATAGCGTCGCAACGCTGGAAGCGCTGCAGCAGGCTTTCCCAGGCGCCGAATTTCAATTCATCATGGGTACAGATTCCTTGCTGTCGCTGCCGAGCTGGCATCAATGGCAGCGGCTGTTTTCCCTGTGTAACCTGGTGGTTTGCCAGCGCCCGGACTGGCACCTGCCAAAGGACGCCGAAATCCAAACCGAACTGGCCCAAAGAAGCTGCTCAGTCACCCAGGCCTTGGCAGCGAGAGACAAGGGCCAACATCAAAGCGGCAAAATCATCAGCCTCTCGGTCAAGCCGCAGCCCTTCTCCTCCACGGCCATTCGCAGCGCCATCGCCGCCGGTAACATTAATGCCTGCCGCGCCGCCATGCCCAAAGCCGTGCTCGAATATATAGTTACAAACCGCCTCTATCTTGGCGGTTAACTGCGGTGGATGGGCGATAAATCCTATGGGACTTGCCCGCCAGCGCTGATATACTACTGCGCTTGATCAAAAACATGAGAGGATCTTCAGCGTGCAAGGCACAGAACTGAAACAATTTGTTGTCGACAAGGTCGATGATCTCAAGGCCCGGGACATAGTCGTGCTGGATGTCAGCAAAAAGTCCAACGTGACCGACTTTATGGTTATCTGCTCAGGCACATCCAAGACCCATGTTCGCGCCATTGCTGAAAATGTAGTTGCCGAAGCCAAACAAGCCGGTATGCAACCTCAGGGCGTAGAAGGCCGCGACAGCAGCGACTGGGTTCTGGTGGATCTGGGTGATGTGATTCTGCATGTGATGCAGGAGCAAACCCGCGAACATTACCAGTTGGAAAAACTCTGGTCTGACGCCAACGCCTGATGAAACTGCAACTCGTTGCCGTAGGCACCAAAATGCCGGACTGGGTCAGCAAGGGTTTCGCCGAGTACCAGCGCCGCTTCCCCAGGGACATGGCGCTGGAGCTGGTTGAAATCCCCGCCGGCAAGCGGGGCAAGAATGCCGATATCGCCCGTATTCTGCAAAAAGAGGGCGAAGCCATGTTGGCCGCGATCCCCAAGGGCAACCATATCGTCACTCTGGATCTGCCGGGCAGGAACTGGACGACTCCGGAGCTCGCCTCTGCCATGGAAAAGTGGCAGCTCGATGGCCGGGATGTCAGCCTGCTGATAGGCGGCCCGGAAGGCCTGGCTCCTGCCTGTAAACAAGCCGCCAGCCAAAGCTGGTGTCTGTCGGCCCTGACCCTGCCCCACCCTTTGGTGAGAGTCGTGGTGGCCGAGAGTCTGTACCGGGCCTGGAGCATCAACAACAATCATCCCTACCACAGGGAATAAGGCACCCAAGAGCCACTTGCTTTAGCTGACTTTGCATTAACTGTTTGAGCCGGAGAGAATCCATTGCCGCGTAGAAAGCGAATAACCATGCATGATCACGCCGCCGAGGCGGCACTGTTCAAACGCCGGGCGCTGTTTACCTTTGTCTGCGTGGTCGCTTTGCTCAGCCTGTTGCTCGGCAATCTTTACTATCTGCAGGTGGTGTCTTTCAAAGACTACGAAACCCGCTCCAATGATAACCGTATCCGAGTGGTACCGCTGGCACCCAGCCGCGGCCTGATCTATGACCGCAACGGCAAGCTGCTGGCAGAGAACCTGCCCTTCTACACCCTGGAAGTGATCCCGGAGAAGGTGAAGAACATGCAGCAGACGCTGGATGAACTCTCAACCGTTATCGACCTCAGTCAGGATGAGCGCGACAGCTTCACCGAGTCACTGAAATATCACCGCCGCTTCAAGCCCTTGCCGCTCAAGACCAGGCTGACGGAAGATGAGGTGGCCCTGTTCAGTGTTAACCAACACAGGTTCGATGGTTTCTATGTCGATGCCGGTCTCAAACGCCACTACCCCTACAGCAGCCTGCTGACCCATGTGCTCGGCTATGTCGGCAAAATCAACTCCAGAGACAGAGACGCGCTGGAACGCTCCGGCAGTTGGAAAAACTATGCCGCCACCAAGGACATAGGCAAACAGGGTATAGAAAAGTTCTATGAGAGCCTGCTCCACGGCCTGCCCGGGCATTTGGAGGAAGAGGTCAACAACCTGGGGCGCAGTGTCCGCACCCTCAAGGTGACCCAGCCCGAGCCCGGACAGGATATCTACCTGACACTGGATCTGCAGCTGCAGCAAAAGGCCACCGAACTGCTGGATGGCCGCCGCGGCTCAATCGTGGCGATAGATCCAAGAGACGGCGGTATTCTGGCCATGGTCTCCAGCCCCAGCTATGACCCGAACCAATTTGTGCACGGGATCAGTTCAAAAGCCTACAGCGAGCTGCTCAACAGCCGCTCGCGTCCCCTGATTAACCGCGCAACCCAAGGGCAATATGCCCCGGCCTCCACGGTCAAGCCGCATCTGGCGCTCCTGGGGCTGGAAGATCAAACCATTAGCGAGAAGACCCGCATCTGGGATCCCGGCTTCTGGCAGATCCCAGGGGTCGACCGAAAATATCGCGACTGGAAACGCTGGGGCCACGGCTGGGTTGATGTATATGACTCCATAGTTCACTCCTGCGATACCTTCTACTACGACATGGCCTACAAGGTGGGCATCGACAAGATCTCCGGCTTTATGGATCAATTCGGTTTCGGTCAGAATACCGGGGTGGATATCTTCGAAGAATCTGCCGGGGTAATACCATCGAGGGATTGGAAACGCCTCAAGTACAACCAACCCTGGTACATAGGCGACACCATCTCGGTCGGGATTGGTCAGGGTTACTGGACCACCACGCCTTTGCAGCTGGCCAATGCCACAGCCATTTTGGCCAACCGCGGCAAGCGTTTTACCCCGCACCTGCTCAAGGCCATCAAGGACAACACAGCCCGCATCGAGACGCCGGTGGATGAAAGGCCACCGATAGTGCTGAAAAACAAAAACAACTGGGAGATCATCAACGAAGCCATGCGCCGCACCGCGCAGAAGAGTCGCTTCACCGATGCCAGTTATACTGCGGCGATGAAGACAGGTACCGCCCAGGTCTTCAGCGTTGCCGAAGATGAGAAGTATGATGCGGACACCATTGACGAGCATCTGCGCGATAACGCGCTGATCATCGCCTATGCCCCCTACGAAGATCCAAAAATTGTGCTGGCGGTGGTACTGGAAAACGCCGGTTGGGGTGGCGCCAACGCCGGGCCGGTTGCCCGGGCCATGCTGGACGAATATCTGCTACGGGATACCTGGGAGTTGAAACATGAGCCACAGCCGTAAACCCAATATCTGGCAGAAGATGCATATCGATCTGCCACTGCTGCTAGGCATCCTGGGCCTGATGGGCTTTGGCCTGTTCGTCATCTATTCTGCCAGCGGCGAAGACCTGGCCATGATGGAGCGGCAGCTATTCCGTATGGGATTGTCCCTTGGACTAATGTTGATCCTTGCCCAGATTAACCCCGAGGTATTTCGCCGCTGGGCTCTGCCCATCTATCTTGCCGGGGTCGCGCTGCTGCTGGGGGTGCATTTCTTCGGTGAGATCAACAAGGGCGCCCAACGCTGGCTCAATCTGGGCTTTATGGAGTTTCAGCCGTCTGAGCTGATGAAACTGGCGTTCCCGATCACCATGGCCTGGTTTATCTCCAAGTTTCCCTTGCCGCCGAAGAAGCGTTATCTAGCCGGTGCCGGGGTGATTTTGCTGATCCCCACTCTGCTTATCGCCAAACAACCGGATCTCGGTACCTCAATTCTGGTGGCCGCCTCGGGGATCTTTGTGCTGTTTCTCTCCGGTATGAGCTGGGCCATTGTCGGTGGTTTTATTGCCGCCGTGCTGGCGCTGCTGCCGATTCTATGGTTCTTTTTGATGCACGACTACCAGCGCAATCGAGTGATGACCCTGCTGGATCCCGAGGCCGATCCACTCGGTACCGGCTACCACATCATTCAGTCCAAAATTGCCATAGGCTCGGGCGGACTCTGGGGCAAAGGCTGGCTTGATGGTACTCAGTCGCAGCTGGAATTTTTGCCCGAGCGCCACACCGACTTTATCTTCGCCGTGATCGGCGAGGAGTTTGGCCTCATCGGCAGTCTGCTACTGTTGGCGCTTTATCTCTATGTGATCGGCCGCGGCCTGGTGATCGCCTCCAGAGCCCAAACCAGCTTTGCCCGCTTGCTGGCTGGCTCGCTGACCCTCACCTTCTTCGTTTATGTGTTTGTGAATATCGGTATGGTGTCCGGTATTTTGCCCGTAGTAGGAGTCCCGCTGCCGCTGATAAGTTATGGCGGCACCTCTATGCTGACATTGATGGCCGGTTTTGGCATTCTAATGAGTATTCACACCCATAGACGCTTCATCGACAGATAGGAACGCCTTAGATGCCGACATTCAAAAAGCTGCTCGCCCCTCTGGGCCTGCTGCTGAGTCTCAACCTCAGCGCCTGTGCCACCGCCGAGGTGCCCGCTTCCGAGCAGCTCAAACAGGATTTTATCAAACAGCAACAGAGCCAAGGCTTTAGCCAGGAAGAAGTCGAAAGCTTCCTCGCCTCGGCCCAAAAAAACCAGGCGGTATTGGACGCCATTTCCAGCCCTTGGGAGGCCAAACCCTGGCATCAGTACTACCCCATTTTTCTGACCGAAAAGCGCCTCGAAGCCGGGCTGAATTTCTGGCAGCAACATGAGCAAACCATAGCGCGCGCCGCCAAGACCTATGACGTTGATCCGCAAATCATAGTCGCCATTATCGGTATTGAAACCTTCTACGGCGGTTATATGGGCAAGTACCCGGTGATCGATGCCCTCTATACCTTGGGGTTCTACTACCCGCCACGGACGACTTTCTTTCGCGGCGAGTTTGCCAAACTGATGACGCTGCTTAAAGAGGAGCAACTCGATAAGGAAACGCTCCTGGGCTCCTACGCCGGCGCTATGGGTTATGGCCAGTTTATTCCTTCAAGCTATCTGGCCTACGCCGTCGACTTTGACGGTGACGGCAAGCGGGATCTGCTGGGCAGTGTCGACGATGCCATAGGTTCAGTAGCCAACTATTTTCACCGTCACGGCTGGAAAGCCGGTGAACCGGTGGCGCTGGAGCTGAGCACAACGGCCACGCCCAAGGCCAAGGTCTGGAAGGGAGAAAAGCTCAATTACCAAGTGGCCGATATCCTCTCTCCCGAGGTGGCACTGAAGGAAAACCGGGATCTGGATGCCAGCCAAAAAGCGCTGCTTATCGAGCTGGAACAGGCCGATGCCAAAGACTATTGGCTGGGGCTGAACAACTTCTATGTGATCACCCGTTACAATCGTAGCCCGCTGTACGCCATGGCGGTTTATCAATTCAGTGAACAACTCAAAGCCCACCATGACAAGACTTAAACTATTGCTGCCACTGACCGCCTCGATTCTGCTGGCCGCCTGTGCCGGCAACTCGGGCCGTTACACCATGAAAGATGATAGGCCTCCGGCCGATGCACCGGATGTCTCCAAGGTGGAAGATGCCCATCCCAGATTCGAGCCCTACAGCAAACAGGGCAATAAGGATTACCAGGTCAGAGGTAAATCCTACCAAGTGATGCCGTCCGGCAAGGGGTACAAGGTTGAGGGGCTGGCATCCTGGTATGGTGCCAAGTTTCACGGCCATCTGACCTCCAACGGTGAAACCTATGACATGTACTCCATGTCCGCGGCGCACAAGACATTGCCACTGCCCAGCTATGTCAGGGTCACCAATTTGGCCAACAACAAGAGCGTAGTGGTCAGGGTCAATGACCGTGGTCCCTTCCATCCCGACCGAGTGATAGATCTGTCCTACGCCGCGGCTTACCGGCTGGACATGCTGAAAACGGGCACCGCCAAGGTCAGACTGGAAGTCCTGTTTGAAGACAGTGAAGAGAGCCAGACCATGGCCGAACTTCGCAGCAACAACCTGCACTATGTACAGGTGATGGCATCCGGCTCGCGCGAACGTCTGCTTGAGTTGGCTTCAGAGCTTGAAAACAAATACCAGGTCAAGAGCCGAATCACAGATGCCAAGTCGGTATACAGGCTGCAACTCGGGCCGGTCAGCCATGAAGGTATTGCCGCCAAATTGCTGGAAAAGCTGAAGCAGGACGGCTTTCCGAGCAGCTATATGGTGACTGAACCAAAAACATAAGCGTTCAAAATTCCACCACATTTTTAACTAATTAAGGAACCTTAACTGAAATTTCCGGTCGACTAATGTTATACTCGCTGCCAATTTCAGCATATTTTCCGACTCCAACCAGAAGACGTATTCAGGTAATGATGAATTTTGTAAAAAGTCCCGCGAAAGCCTTTCTGTTGTTCGCCTGTGCCTCGGTTTCCGCCGCACAGGCCAACAATGCCCCGATAGTCGTCCCAGATGCACCGGACGTTGCCGCCAAGGCTTATGTCTTGATGGATTACAACTCAGGACGCTTACTGGCGGAAAATAACGCCTACGAAAGCCTTAACCCAGCCAGCCTGACCAAGATGATGACCAGCTATGTCATAGGTCAGGAGATCAAGGCAGGTAACGTCTCTGCCGATGACGACGTGACCATCAGCAAGAACGCTTGGTCGAAGAACTTCCCCGACTCATCCAAGATGTTTATCGAAGTCGGCAAGACGGTTAAAGTTTCGGATCTGAATCGGGGTATCATTATCCAATCCGGTAACGATGCCTGTGTCGCCATGGCCGAGCACATTGCCGGAACCGAAGGCGCCTTCGTCGATCTGATGAACTCCTGGGCCAAACAGCTGGGCATGCGTGACAGCTACTTTGAAAACTCCCACGGCCTGGATTCAGACAACCACAAGTCCACCGCCTATGATATGGCGCTGCTGGGCGCGGCCCTCATTCGTGATGTTCCCGACGAATACGATATCTACAAAGAAAAATCTTTTACCTACAACGGTATCAAGCAGTACAACCGTAACGGCCTCTTGTGGGATAACAGCCTCGATGTCGACGGTATCAAGACAGGCCACACCTCGGGTGCCGGCTATAACCTGGTATCCTCGGCCACCAAAGACGGCATGCGCCTGATTGCCGTGGTCATGGGCACCAAGAGTGAAGCCGCCCGTAAGGCCGAGAGCAAGAAACTGCTCAACTATGGCTTCCGTTTCTTTGAAACCATCACTCCTTACAAGGCCGGTGACAGCTTTGTCACCCAGAAGATCTGGTATGGCGACCGTGACACAGTGGACTTGGGTGTAACCACTGACACTCCTGTGACCATCAACCGGGGCCAGGCTAAAAACCTGCAAGCCAACTTCGAACTTACCAAAGAGCTCACCGCACCGCTGGCCAAGGGTGAAGTCGTCGGCCGGGTATACTTCCAGCTTGATGGTAAAGACATTGCCCAGTTCCCACTGGTGACATTGGAAGAAGTCAACGAAGGCAGCTGGTTCAGCAAGCTGATGGACTACTTCAAGCAGATGTTTGCCGGCTGGTTCAGCTAAGCCGATAAATTGTGAGAGAATGCCGCCTGCGGGCGGCATTCTTGTTTCTGCCCAAAACAGTGATATCAGCAGTGCCTGAGGTCATTTATCCTTGCAGCGCAAGAATAAAGCAGAAATGATCGGGCCTTGGTGAATTTTTTTGCTATACTCCGCGCCCGCCCGGGTTATCCCGGCACTTGGCGTATACTCAGGCCTGAGCTTCCGGCATTTGGGCCGCCGACACCCGAAATAGCTAAGACACACGCCAAGCGGTTGAATACAGGAATATCGAGATGAAGTTTGAATCTTATAGTTTTGCCCCCGAAATACTCCGTGCGCTCAAAGAGTGCGGTTATGAGAGCATGACACCGATTCAGAGACAGGCCATCCCTGCGGTTCGCCGCGGTCAGGACGTACTGGCCAGCGCCCAGACGGGCACAGGCAAGACAGCCGCCTTTGTGCTGCCTATTTTGCAGCGCCTGCAGGATAACCCGCTCGAACTCAAACCCGGCAATATCCGGGCCCTGATCCTGGCACCAACCCGTGAGCTGGTGTCCCAGGTTGCCGACAATGCCCGCCAATACGGCAAATACCTGCAGTTGTCGGTGGCCACCCTGTTTGGCGGCGTCAGGTCAGCATCTCAGGTCAACAAGCTCAAACAAGGCGCCGACATAGTGGTAGCCACTCCGGGGCGTTTACTGGAACAACTACTGGCCGGTAACCTGAGTCTGGGCTCGCTGGAAGTGCTGGTGCTGGATGAAGCCGACCGTATGCTGGATATGGGCTTTATCAACGATATCAACAAAATACTTCAGAGCGCCGCCAAGCAGCGGCAAAATCTGATGTTCTCGGCCACCTTCTCTGGCGCGGTAAGGCGCCTAGCCGATGAGATAATGAACAAGCCCAAGGTCATCACCGCCGACCGCCAAAACACCACAGCGGTGACCGTCAGCCAGGTAGTCTACCCGGTAGAGCAGCGCCGCAAGCGTGAACTCCTGTCTGAACTTATCGGGCGCAAGAACTGGCAGCAGGTGCTGGTGTTTACCGCCACCCGTGAAGATGCGGATCATCTGGTCAAGGAGCTGAATCTCGACGGTATCGCCAGTGCCGTGGTGCACAGTGAAAAAGCCCAGGGCAGCCGCCGCCGGGCGCTCAGAGAATTCAAGGAAGGCAAGGTACGGGTATTGGTATCCACCGAAGTGGCCGCCCGCGGCCTGGATATTCCGGATCTCGAGTATGTGGTCAATTACGATCTGCCCTTCCTAGCAGAGGACTATGTGCACCGTATCGGTCGCACCGGCCGCGCCGGCAAGACGGGTGTCGCCATCTCTTTTGTCAGCCGCGAAGAAGAGCGCACCCTGGCCGACATTGAAAAACTGATCGGCCAAAAACTCAAGCGCATCATGATGCCAGGCTATGAAGTGAGTAATCGCGATCTCCTGCTCAAGCAACTGCAAAAGCGCCGCAGCTTCGCCAAGAAAAAGCCGGGTGCCAGCAGCGCCTCGGAGCAGGTCGCAGCGGAAAAGAGCATGTCCGGCCGCAGAGTTAAGGTTAAAGTCGGCTCCAGCGGCATCAAGCCAAAGAAGCTCAAGTGAGCCGCCCCGCTTGACGGGCTTTTGCTCCTATGTTGAACCACTAAAAAGCCGCGCACTGCGCGGCTTTTGGCTAATTGGGTTTTAGCTGGACTTTCTACCGGCTGGAAACACTTGCATTCTCGGCGGCAAAGCTTGCTCCCCTAAGGGATAAGCGCTTTTGTTTACCGAATTCAAAGCAAGGCGTGGAACTGCGCCAACCACTGAGGATGAGCAGGCCAAGCCGGCGCTGTAACCAACTTGCCGTCAGTAATCGCTTCTGTCACCTCGATATCGGCATATTCACCACCGGCTTGGCGCACTTCTGGGGCACAGGCGGGATAAGCCGACACCTTCTTGCCCTGCACCACTCCAGCGGCGGTCAGCAGCTGCGCCCCATGACAGACGGCGGCAATCGGCTTATCCGCCTTGGCAAAGGCTCGAACCAGCTCAAGCACTTCATCATAGAGACGCAGATACTCGGGTGCTCGGCCGCCGGGGATCAGCAGCGCATCAAAGTCATCGGCACTTATCTGTTCAAAGTCACCGTTGAGAACGAAATTGTGCCCAGGTTTTTCACTGTAGGTTTGATCGCCTTCAAAATCATGAATAGCCGTCCTGACAGTATCACCGGCCTCTTTGTCAGGGCACACGGCAGTCACCTTATGGCCCACCATCTGCAGCGCCTGAAACGGCACCATGATTTCATAGTCTTCCACATAATCACCGGCAAGGATCAATACGTTAGCCATTGTCTTCTCCTGTTATTCCATCGACTCACCATCAGACTCATCTTAACCAAGCCCATAGAGGCAGAGGTAACATCCGACTACTACCTCACCTTGTTCATTAAACAACCCAGTTGCCCGGCAGACAAGAGATATCCTTGAGATTGAAAAATTTACAGTAAGATAGCGGCGAAGACAGATCGGATAACTGTCTTACTGATAACCATTGTGGTGGTTTTTCTTTGTCTACCTGATATTGATAACTGCAGCATAGGGTATACTCAGCGCCCCATCCATATCTCTTATACGCGGAAATACAATGACAGAACAAAGCTACAATCAGGCCTTGCTGGCATTAACCCAAGCCGGCCTCGCTGCTTTGGCGGAACGTAACCATGCTGCCGGCAGCATCAAGACCCCGGCAACGGAAAGTCATTTCCTCTGCAACTGGATGGTGCAGTCACTAAAAGAGAAACGTTTCTCAAAGTTAGTGGCAGAAGATCTCACTCGCTGGATAAGAGAGGGCCGAAGCCTGGGTGCCGGTGCCAAGTTACCCGAGGTGCTTCAACGTATCCAGGCGCAGTATCTGCCAGCCATCAATAATGCCGCAGTGGGGCAATCGCTCCAGAACCTGATTGCCGAGCTCCAGGCCGAAGGCTGGCTCGTCATCCTCGACTGTGAAGTAAGCGGTAAACTCAAATTAGACAGCCAGGGGCAAAACAGCTTGGTGATCTCCACAGAGCAGTATCAACAGCATCTGCTCGATGGCAACTTGATTAAACCCATCACCCTTTACATCCGCGCCGACGAGCAGTTGATTGCCCAGTTTGCAGTCAAACATGCGCTTCTGCTCAGCCAGGGGGATAAGAAAGCCAGTTGCATCAAGCACCATAAAGCTTATCGACTCTATCCTGATAACCAACAGCCCGCATTGGCATTGCTCAAAGCTTAACTTTCAGCATCGGAAATGACCTTGGGAATGGCACTGGTGAACACTCTCACCACAAGAGCCAAATAACATTGATTGGGCTTCCAGCCCATTGCCTGCCGCAGGCTTATGCACAGGTGCCCCTATGACTCGCTGCGAGTACTTCCCTGGATCGGAAGGTCACAGTTCCGCCTATGCCTGGAAAATAGGCGTATGTCTGTAGCTGAATACGACTCTGTGTGGGAAAACTTGCACCCATTCCCCCTTCGGAGCCGCCGCTGGTGTTGTTGCAAATTGGCGTAGCCGAGACAGGGACGTCGAGGCTCGAAGGTCGAGCATGGCGAATGTTGCGAAGCAACAAGCTTATGAGCGCGAGCCAAGGAAGGCGAGCTGGCCGTTATGCATGGATGCATTTGGCGAGTCCTGAGTGTAGCCAA
>NZ_JBKORF010000067.1:0-31168 GCF_047314685.1 Shewanella sp. BJSY2023SW001 | reverse complement strand
TTTTTAGCTCCGAGTCAGGTCTGGGTAGGTCTGGGCAGGTTATTACGCCACGCGCGTGTCGGCTGGAAGGCCAGCCCCGTCGCTCCGACCTCTGGTACCACCTCTCTCTTAGAGAGAGTCGAAACCGACCTTGAGTCGGTTTTTTCGTTTTTAGCTCCGAGTCAGGTCTGGGTAGGTTTGGGCAGGTTATTGCGCCACGCGCGTGTCGGCTGGAAGGCCAGCCCCCGTCGCTCCGACCTCTGGTACCATCTCTCTTAGAGAGAGCAGAAACCGACCTTGAGTCGGTTTTTTGTGGCTAAAATAAGGCGTTACACACTTTTGCCTTGGTTGGTGTTCGGTGCAAACACTCGTCTTGCCTACCCCTAATCCCTCCCAATTTAACATTCTTTGCAGGGCGCTCCAGCGAAACAGTCACAGTAAATACGTCCATTTCGAGCTAATAGTTGAGGGGGAATCCTTCCCTTTTTAACCTCAGAGCGTGAATTTGGCTATGGTCTTTTGAATACCCACCACATCAGTGCCGCGTTTTAGCTCTTTGACCAGGGGCTCTGTCTGGCCTGAGATCCACAGCCTGAGTTCGGCATCCATATCAAAGCGCCCGGCGGTTTCCACTTCAAAGTGCACTATCGCCTTGTAGGGGATGGAGTGATAACTCACTTTCTTACCGGTCATGCCTTGTTTATCTATCAAGATCAAGCGCTTGTTGGTGAAGACAAAGGTGTCGCGTACCAGCTTATAGGCCAGCTGCAACTGTTCGCCGTCGGCCATAATCGGCGCCAGTTCTTCGTTGAGTTTATCCAGATCCACTTCACTGGCATTGCCCATCAAGGCATTTAAAAATCCCATATTTTTCTCCTTAACCTACCAACAGCATTTCACACTTATGGCAGTCGAACACCAGCTTGAACTGCTTGCCACCCAGCTCCATCTCCAGCGGCTCGGCCTTGATCCCCGGCACTTCTTTGGGGCACATGTTGTAGCTGTAACGTATGCAGTGTTTGGTGATCATCAAAGGCGCATCGCCTTTCACCGGCCGCACTTCATAGGCATCACGGATGGATACCACCCCGTGACGGGTATAGAAGTCCTTGGCTTTTTGGTTGGCCACATTGCCAAGATAGGTCAGGCTGCGCTGCGGGAAGCGGGCGCTATCGTCCCGTATCCAGGGCGTGGGTCTTTGATACCCCTGAATGCGCGCTTCGTCCAGGGCTGCAACGGCATCACGGCGCAGGCCATTGATGATGGATGCCGGTACAAAAACGGCTTCGGCATCGCCCAAATCTACCTGTCCGAGACGAAAATCTGTATTGCCCAGCTTGGCGAGATGCTTGCCGAGTGATTCACGGTTGCGGCCAATATCCTTGGCTTGCTGTTTTTCGAAGTCAGCGGTCACTGTCGCCTGATGGCCATGACGGTCGGCAGCGGTCAGCGCCAGACCTGTCTGGGTATTGCTGAGGCTGAAGTCCACCAACAGGGTGCGCTCGGCAGACTCTTTGGCCAGCAGGGCTTCAAAGGCTTGATCTTTGTTGCGATACAAGGTGGCACCGACATAGAGATCTTTCGGCATGTTTTTTAGATACAGGGTGTTGCCCTCGGCGCGGTTGACCCGAAAACCTGTCAGCTTGTCATCCGACAATCTGGCCTTTTGATAATTGGCGGCGAAGAAGCCCAGGCCATCACCGTTGTGGAACTCGGTATCCGAGTCGACCTGGATAAAGTCTTTGCCTATCTTGCTGACTTTGCCGACCTCTATTCCCAAGTATTTCGGGGTGCGGAAGTCGCCGATGTCCGCCTTGCGCTCATTGACAAAGTAGTCCGTCTTGCCGCGGTTAAAGCTCTTGTCAGGATCCGGGGTGAAGCTGTAGCTGCAGCGGCCGTGGGACGAGGGTTCAAACTCGGGCCGACGCGCCATGATAGCATCCAGTTGCTGGCGGTAGTGAGCGGTAACATTCTTGACGTAGCTGAGGTCCTTGAGTCGGCCCTCTATCTTGAAGGAGCGGATCCCGGCGTCGATCAGCGCTTCGAGGTTATCTGTCTGGTTGTTGTCCTTCAGCGACAGCATATGGTCGTTGCTGGCAATAATGTCGCCCTGGCGGGTCTTGAGATTACCCGGCATCCGGCATTGTTGTGAGCATTCGCCGCGGTTGGCACTGCGGTCTGTGTAGGCTTCACTGATATAGCATTGGCCGCTGTAGGCCACGCACAGGGCGCCATGGATAAAGAACTCAAGTCGCATCTTGGTCTCGGCGGCCACGGCGCGAATTTGGCTCAGGCTCAGCTCCCGCGCCAACACTACCTGAGAAAAGCCCACATGCTCGAGAAAGGCGACTTTGGCCGGAACCCGATTATCCATCTGAGTACTGGCGTGCAGTGCAATTGGGGGCAAGTCCAGCTCAAGCAGCCCCAGGTCCTGCACAATAATGGCATCGGCACCTGCCTCGTACACCGCCCAGATCAGGCGCCTGGCTTCTTCCAGTTCATCGTCCAGCAATATGGTATTGATGGTGACAAATACCTGAGCGTGATATCTATGGGCAAACTCACAAAGGCGGGTAATGTCCTCTATGCTGTTACCGGCGGTATGACGGGCACCAAACGCCGGGCCGCCAATATAGACCGCATCTGCCCCGTGGCGAATGGCCTCAATACCGAAGTCGGCATTCTTGGCCGGCGCCATCAGCTCTAACTTGTTATCGGCCAATTGCACCATTTGCTTGGGGGCCGCAGCAGGGGCTTGTGTCTGTTGGCCGGGATTAAAGAGTTCAACACCTGTAGTGGACATGACTTACCGCTCGTCTGGAATTGGCTGAGAAATTTCGGGCACAAATTATAGCAGAGCCTGCCATTCATGATAGGGGAACTGTGACTTATGCCCTGTTTTTGCTGTTTCAGCCGATAATAGCAGTAGAGGCAACACTGCGCCCGACAGTATTCAATACTTGCTGTTGGATAATTAACCTCTAACTCTCAATGTCTTACTAAACTGAGCTTGGTTTGGTGGCATGAGAAGATACTCATACCTGGCAAGGAGTGCTATAGACATGCTTACTCAATCAGAACTCCCGGTAGACTCCCGCCTCCAACTGCAACAAAGAGCCAAAATATGGCTCTTTGTGTCGGGATAACTGCTGATGCGCGCCATTATTATCTAACGTGTTAGCGGCTTTGTTGTGCAGTTTTTACCTGTTGCTTGGTTTTTGTGCAAGTTTGAGCACTTGCTCTAAGGTGAGTCCATCGATTTTTTTACCCACCAGGGCAAAGTCAATTTGACCCGCTTGATCTGAGTGTTTCATCGCGGCCAGAGGACTGTCGAATTCGGCATGTTGGATTTTCATCAAGGCCATCACGAATTCCTGTTTGTCATGAGAATTTAATGTTCTCATGATACTAATAACACCTCGTTGGGTGGATTCTGCACTGCTGCCGTCGAAAACCATGGCTGTTGGCGTAGAGCTGCAAGCTACTAGTCCGGTTAAAAAGACCGCAATTATTATATTTTTCATATGCAAATTTCCGTATGTTGTTACTCATGTGTCTGCTGCTGAGTACTTAAAAGTATGCTTTCAAAAACCTAAGCTTGAGAGAATGCCTGGTTGAAAGCTGATTTTTGTCTATGTTGTTGACTTATATTTTTTATAAAATTACGTGCTTTGCCCAACTTTGAATGTTAGCAGCTTTGTTTCTGAGCGGTAAATGAGTTGTTTTTTTGACGGGTGATTTACTGAACAATAAATCATCTGTCCAACTTCCCAAGGTTGCACTCTTCACAGAGTATTTGCAGATTATTGATATCTAATGCCTTGTCTTTGTGTTTGCTGCGAGGTAGTACATGGTCAACATGCAGCACTATATTGTGTTCGGCTTTAGTACGGTTACACTTTGCACATCTGTGCTCGTGAGTTTGCAGCACCTGATATCTGAGCGCTAGCCAAGCCCTGGATTGATAAAAGTTATCTATGGTTTGGGGCTCAAATTCACTGAGCTGCTCTGGTTGTGTAAAGATGCGGTGGCCCTGTTCGGGGGAAAAGAAGCTGGCTTGAATATCTCCCTGCTCCTGATGCTTGTTGAGCCATTTCCAAATGCCCCGTAAGGCACCTTGTTCACTCTTGTAGCGTCGGGTTCTTATGCTGTCTCCTGTGCGAAAAGTAACTTGAATCTCTAATTCCATTATTTCTCCTATGTGTCTAATTCATTAGGTGTTTTTCAGCATCAAGCGTTTTCCTTTTCCGACAACTCATTACATTCATCGAGTTGTTTGAGAAGCTGAGTTTGTTTTTTGGAGAGCTTAATAATCTTTAATGCTTCCCAGAGCGTGATGGCCGAGCCAATGGCGATTAATAGA
Organism: Shewanella sp. BJSY2023SW001; assembly: GCF_047314685.1. Lineage (NCBI taxonomy): Bacteria > Pseudomonadati > Pseudomonadota > Gammaproteobacteria > Alteromonadales > Shewanellaceae > Shewanella > Shewanella sp. BJSY2023SW001. Next base: position 26,826 of record NZ_JBKORF010000067.1, on the reverse strand, counting down.
TAGCAATTGATAGGATTATTGAGCGCCTGGATGAAGGCATCTCCTTCGGCGATAACCAGGCCATAGAGTGCCAAACCTATGAGTAAGATGCCTGGTGCTCCCAGTAGTTGGGTGATTGCCAAAGAGCGCTTGACCTGAGCCAGCTCGGCGTGCAGTTGAGTCTTCATAATGCCTCCTTTGAAGGGAAGGTATAACGTCGGCTGCGGCAGCAGAGAAAACGGCATTCCTGCGGTAATGCTCTGCTATAGCAGAATCTGCCCTGTTGCAGCGCGGAACTCAAGTGATATTTGCCTCTTAAGTTGCCTTCAGGCTAATCCGGAAGCACTATTATCCCCAGAGGCTCTAACAGTTGCTCCTGTTGCCAGGCACAGATCTTGACCCCCTCGAGGTTGACCCGCCTGGGATCGAGTCCATCCAGATCGGCAAAGGTCAGGTCACAGCCCCGCAGATTGACCTGTTGCCAACAGTCGCGGGAGAAGGTGCCGCGGCTGAGGTCGGAGCCCATCAAGGAAGCACCGCTGAGATTGGCATTGCTCCAGTTATTTTCAAACAGCTCGCACTTTTCCAGGCATTGGCCACTCAAATTGGCATAGGCCAGGTTGCAGCCTGAGATATAAGCCGCACAAAAGTACATTTTATGGCTGACTTGATTGTAAAAGCGGGCCCGGGAAAAGTTGGCGCCCTTGAGATCGCATTCCCTGAACTCTATGCCAAAGCAGTTGGCACCGCTGAAGTTAGCCAAAGACAGACGGCAAGCCTTGAAACTGGCATCGCGCAGATCGGCATAGCTGAAGTGGCACCCTTCAACGGCGCCGCTTTCAATGAAACTGCAATCCTCGAAACTGGCATCCCTTAGCTGACAGTGGCTGAAGTCACACTGATAGAAGCGGCAGCGGCGAAAACGGCTGTCACTCAAATCCTGGCGTGAGAAATCCTCTTGTTGAAAAACTTTATCGATAATATCCATACGGCTTCCTTTAATCAGGGAGGACGCTACCTCTTTCGGCGAACTCTGCCTAGGCAGGCAAATATGGGGTTGGTTTGCGCCTTCCCAACAATCTTTGCAGGCTAACATCGGCACTCTGGAATATCACTAAAAATAAAACCTTTAAAATCATGACTTTGATAAGTGCTTAAAACGCGATTTTAAGGGGGTAAATCGACATTTTGAGAGCCTTTAGGTGGGCTCCATGCTCAAGGCGTCGTGAAAAATAATGCAAGCCTTTGGTGAGCTGCTGACGTGGCTTGCTGGATGTGAGGACTTTCCTTTCGAATGGTTTTGTTAAAAAATATATAAATACAATGAGTTAATAAGCATTGAAACCCGGGTTTGTATGTTGAACCACCTTTGACAACACTTAAGCTGGGCGCGAGTAAATCCTCGTGACCTTCTTTCTGTCGAGAGTGGCGTGCACAACCATTGGCACTCAAGGCATAGCACTGAAGACCTGCAGAGGTCCTTCCTATAGATATAGTTGTCCGGGGGGGTAGTTATGCGCTTACTTTTTCCGCTATTGCTCTATTGTTGCAGTGTGCTGGCGGCTGCGGATCTGAGCCAGCTCAGGTATCTCACTGAAGAATACCCTCCCTACAATTTTAGTTTGGGACAGGGTCAGGTTTCCGGATTCACAACCGACATTTTGCATCTTGTTTGGCGGGAGATGGCGGTTGAGCCGCAACCCATAGAGATATTGCCATGGGCCAGAGGCTACTACCTGTTGGCAAGCCGCGATAACGTGGTGTTGTTTTCCACGGCCCGCATAGATGCCAGGGTTCCCCTGTTTCAATGGGCCTGCAGTCTGGGCACTTTGGAGTTAAATCTGTATGCATTTAAACAGATGGCGCCGAGATTAACCCGCCTGGATGACGCCAAGCGGCTAGTGGTGGTGGCAGTCAGAGATGATGTGGGTGAGCAGTTGCTGTTGAGTCATGGCTTCAATCCCGCCTTGTTGGTGCGTACCAGCAGCCTGGAGCAGGCGATTAGGGTGCTCAGTAGTGGCCGAGCCAATTTGTTGTCCAGCAACCGATTAACCTTGGTGAGTACCCTTAAACGGCAAGGCTATGAACCGGACATGATGGCGCCTTTGCTTGAGGTCAGTCATAAGCCTTTGTGTTTTGCATTCAGTGCCGGTATCCCTGCACAATTGGTGAGTGACTTTCAGGCTGTGCTCAACCGTGTTTTGAGCTCGGAAGAGGGGCGGCGTCTGCGGCAGAAGTACTTTGATGAAGAAACCTTGCTCAGCGTTCCCTGAGGCGGGAATGTGAGTTGTCTTGAGGATCCCCTCTGAGCCTTGAGGTAGACTGTAACTCTGTATTTGCAACGGAGTTGTTATGCAAGTTGTCAGCTTTACCGCCATAGGCCATGCCGAAACCCAGTACACAGAATTGGCCAATATGCCGATCCAGGGCAGCAAGGTCGCCGATAACCAAGGGGTCTTGGTGATCCATCCCGACTACGCCGAAGGGTTGGCCGACCTCGATGGTTTTTCCCATGTTTATGTGCTGTTTCATCTGCATCAATGTAAGCAGGGAGCACTCAAGGTTAAACCTTTTCTCGATAATCAATTGCGTGGTGTATTTGCAACCCGCTCACCCAAGCGCCCTAATCCCATAGGCCTGTCGATACTGGAAATTGACCGTTTAGAGGGCAACCGTATCCATGTTAAGGGGATCGATATGCTCAATGGCACTCCCATCATAGATATCAAACCTTATATTCAGGCATTTGATTGCGTGCAAAATACCCGTGATGGTTGGTATGAACAGGGCAAAGATCCACTGCAAACTCTCTCTGATGACAGGTTTGCCTGATACAGAAACCGTTCCTATTTTATCACCGGAGCAGCATATCCTGGTTGCTCTGGTTTCCTCGCGCCTGGCCACGCCGACATTCTCGCCGCAGTGAGCTGAGCTTTTTATCCGTTTAGTAGGTTTTGACTATGGTGTAAATTTTTTCCCTCTTATTGATTCATATCACTTTGTTGGTGTTTTAACTTGTTTCCAATGGCTGGAATCGTCAAAATCCACCCTCCCGCCAAGGGATCTTAAGGATGCTCTGGCGGCCGCCTCGACTGTATTGACTGTGCTTATTATCGCGGTCGAATTGAATTTAAGTGAGCCCTGGATGGGCTCAGGCCTTAAGGCCATCGAAAAGGATTGTTTTGAAAACTGCTATTGTCGTTCAGTTTCCCATTAGGCTGCTGGTTAATCTAGGCCAAACGCTTCCTTCCCCTTTATTTGCTCTGTATACGCACCTGGCAAGCCCCCTTAGCCATGCCAAGTTGTTTTTATGTTTGATGGGTGCTTTGGGGCTATTTCATCATGCCGTTTCGATATACGGACGTGGCTATCTCTTTACTGTTAACAACAGGAGTCTCAAATGACAGCTGCCAAATGGATTTTACATTCCCCGAAGCAGGCCGGCGCCCCGCAGTTGCAGCTGTTGACGCCGCTGGCTGACGGCCGTCAGCAATTGCTTTGGCAGTATGAGTTACCTCAGGCCGAGGATGAAGTGGTGCTGAGCGCCTTCTACAGCGACAGCGAATTTGTGGTCGCCACCTGCTCCGGGCAGATCTATGCCGGTGATATCGAAACCGGGCCTCGGCTGATGGTCAATCTGCCAAATGTCGGCATCTATGGTCATGGTTGGCTGGATAAAGACAGAGGCGAGTTCTGGTATGTGGCCGAGCAGCCAAGAGGGGATGATGAATATCCCTGTCTTCTGGGCTGGTCGCTGGCCGACTGGCGGCTGATTAAGGATATCTGCTTGCCTGAATATCTGGATAATCGCCGCCTTGGCAGCACCATGGTGCGGCGCCGTGACGGTTGTTTTTTATTCTATGAGCGTAAATGCGGCTCTCTGGCGCAGCGGGAGCATGGCTTCTGGTGCATCAATGTGGTCGATGGCCAGAGCCAATTTCACCGGATTGAGGGCAAACCGCTGCTTAAAGGCGTCCGTTGCCCGAGTATACACCTTTGCCCTGAGCGGCAGTTGGCCTTATTGCCTGTGTCTGAGTGTCTGTTGGATGAGAGCGGTGACAGTCCACGCATTGGGTTGCAGTTGCAACTGGTAGCTCTCGAATCCCTTGATGTGCTTTGGCAACAGCCGGTGCTTTGGTTTGACAGTCATGATGGCTTGTTGGATCCGGATGAGTTTTCCACTTTGCTTGAGTCGCTCAGGAGCGGCGAAGATACCTGTGATGAAGATGAGCTGACTGATGCACTCGAAAGCCTGTTTGACGGGCTGAGCGGTATCCGCCTTTGCCGGGATGAAGCCGCTTTTTGGCTGAGTTGGCGCAGTGGCGAGCTGATGAAGGGCTATCTGGCGCCAGAGGAACACTTCCGCCTCAAGGCGGTGTCGCCTCGCTATCGCGCCAACGAATGCCCACTCCCTGGCGACGAAGCCAATCCCTTTGCCCTGGTAGCCTTTGACCACTATGACTATCAATTGACCTCACCTACGGCCAATCGTTTGCTGCTGGTGGGGTTCAAGATATATGCGCTGGATACCAGCACTGTCAGGCCCATGCTGCCTGGGGAAGCCGAGTGCCAGAGTTTACCCTGTTATTTCTGGCCTAAACCTGAGTTGGTGATGAGTGAGCAGCAGAGCCTGGCCCATGGTGAGGCGGGACTCAATCTTATTGAGGCCGATTATCTGGAGCTGGGGGAGTGTTTGCTAGCCAGCGCCAAAGAGATGGTCAGTCGCCTGGCCGACTTACCAAACAGCGCCAAGGGTGAGCGCCTGGAGTGGCGTTTTAGCGACAGACATGGCTGTGAATGGACCGAGGCGCAGTTTGTGGCCGCGCTGATAGCTGTGCCGGGCGGTGCCGAGCTGTTGGCAGAAGCCGTTGAGAAGCTGCTGGCCTATCCGGATGCGGCAAGTCTGCGCAGCGGCGCCGACAAGTCGGCCTTGTCGGACACAGTGCTGGCGCTGGCTGGTGATGACATAGCTTATCTGCCTTTGTTGGCTCGTTATTTCAATATGCTGGCTGATGTTCCAGGCGCCGCTTTTCATCAACAGCACTCAGTGCCGCTTATTCAACGGCGCCACGGCCAGGGGCTGCTCAAGCGCCGCCAATATCGCCGTTTTGTCCAGGATTTGTCCTGGCCGATTTCCCCGCCTGATTGCAAATCACAGGAATAACTCAATGAATGCCAATGTAAGAACTAATATCCGCCTGCAACAGGCCAAGCTGTTTTTTATCGGCCCTGAACTTATTCAGGTTATCCAGAGTTCTGCCGAGGCCGACACCCTGTTGTGGCAATGTGAGTTGCCGGGAACCGAGGATGGCGAGCTGGCCTTGTTGCAGTGGCTGGATGACACTCGCTTTCTGGCCTTGGGCCAAAATGGACTGCTTTTTGTCTGCGATTATCAGGCGCGCAGTTGTGAACAGGTGCTGGATTTACAAATCACCGGAAGCCCCGGGGCCTGGCTCGATAGCCATAACCAGACCCTGTGGGTGATCGGGCGGGTGGGCATCGCTGCGCGCGGCCACAGCTTGCTCAAGGTCGATCTCGCGGCCATGGAGCCGGTACAGCATTGGCCTGTGAGCGCCGAAATCGAGCCTGAGTCACTGATTCTGACCCGGGATGGACGCGTGGCCTTCTATGGTTGCAATGATCATGAGGGTTACCGCTTCCGCTTTCAGCAACTGGTGTATTTTGACCCGTCAAACGAAACCTGGTCCGAACAGCCTCTGCCGGGGAAACCGGCTCCAGTGCAGGTTTCACCGCGAGATTATTGGTTCCAGAACCGTGCCAACGGCCTTATCACTACCCTGGCCGCCGATGGGGTGAGCCGTCATCAGGCCGAGGGCGAGCCTGTGCGTTACGAAGCCAGGTTGCAGCTGATAGATATGAATCTTGGCCGTCAAGTTGATGCCGGGGTGCGCTTGCTGGCCATGGCCGATATTTGTGATGAATATGATGCCGAAGCGGTTCAGGAGGCGCTGGAGCGGATTGCCGCCGGTGAGATATCCCACCAGGATAACGACGAGTGGCAGCAACTGCTCAACAGCCTGACTTCCAGCTATTTTTGCGAGCAGGAGCAAGTCTTCTGGCTGGGCTGGAAAGGGGGTGTGGTACAAAAGGTGTCGCCGAAGGGCGAGAGGCTTTCCCCTCTGTACCAACTGGGCAGCCAAGATGCGGCGGGGCAGTGGCGGCCCTTGAGCCACTATGGTGATGATCTGGTCATGATCAAGGGTGTCGACCAAGGGCGGCTCTGGTTGGCGTTCGGTGATCTCGATGAGCCCAGTCATTACTCGGTCGACATCGGCTCCCAAGCTGCTGTGCCCCAGAGCCTGCTGGCTGGCGAACAGCAAAAGTGCCCGCTCAATTGCCGCAGCTATCAACCCAAGCCTATGCACATTCCCAGTCAACTACAGGCCGAGCCTTGCCCCAGTGGCAGGGTGACTCTCTATTGTGACGATCTGACATCAAATCAAGGCAGGCTGCAACTCTTGCAGCAACTACTGGCGGTGCTGCCCCAATTGGAGCAGAGCCTGGGGGAGGCGTGCGGAGCGCCCTTAGCCTCAGTAACAGCCAGAGCCCCTGTTGCAACCAGAGCCACCGTTGCAACCAGAGCCGGTTGGCTTGGCCGCTTGAAACAGAAAATAACCCATAGTGCAGTTACTGAGCCTGGCAGGCTCTGGTTTGCCTTTGTCGATGGTTTGGGGAATCGGCACAGCGAGTACGACTTCTTCCACTATGCCGTGCGTCTGGAGCAGGGGCCTGAGTTGATTGCGGCCATCCTGGCGGCATACTGCCGTCTGCCCCAGGCCAGATGCTTGCTGGGAGCCAAGGGACAGCCAGTGCTGGCCGAGGCTGCCTTGGCGCTCAGCCAGTACAGGCAGGCACTGCCGCAACTCGCGGACTATTTCAATGTTCTCAGTGCCTTACCCGTGCATCCATTTCATATCAATCGCACCTTGAAAGTGATCTTTGCCGAACATCAGGGCTCGCAACAGTTGGCGGCTTTCCTGGCGGCGGTCCCAAGCCCCTATAACGACCCGGAGTTTAAGCTGGCCGAGAAAGGCGACTATGACGACGAATAATTCGATAACAAGGATAACTGGCAGTCGCTGGTATTTTTGAGCAAAGGATAAAGAAATATGTCATTCACAAGTTCGCCGGTTGGCGACGGTAAACTTATCTATATCGATGCGGACAATGGCTGCCCTTGCCTGTATCTCTATGAAGCGGCAGATACGGGCTCGGGTTATCGGCTCATCTGGAGCACAGACTTTCCCATGGCCGAGGGCACTATGCAGGTCAGTGGCTGTTTTCATGGGGTGCCGGGGCGTGAGCAGAGCTGCGTTATCTGGGATCAGCAGGGCTGTCTCTACTTGGTGGATCTGGCGCGTCGGCAGCAGGAGTTTTTGGCTCATACCGGGATGGAATATCTCAAAGTCGCGGTATTGAGTGATGGTCGAACCCTGGCATCACTGGGCGAAAATGACCGGCGCTGCTGTTACGATTTAATGCTCTGGCACTGGCTGGAGGACAGGGACCTCTCGCCCTCGGCTGCCATGCAGCTGAATGATGAGGTGGATAATCAGGGTAGCCCTTGGGCCGAGGTCGATGCGACCGGACTGCCGGACAGCATGGGACTGAGTTTTACCGATCGCCTCTATGCCGGGCCGGATAACAGTTTGATCCTGCATTGTCACCGCAGTAGGCGTCGTCGGTCCCAGGCCTGGCAGTTTTTGCTGCGGCTGGACCCTATGGCTGTCGTCGGCAATGATCTTGTGGGCAGTAACCCCGTAGGTAGTGACCCCGTAGGTAATAACATTAGCCAAGTTCAATGGCAGGGCCGTTATTCCGAGCTCTTGCAGGTGGCGGCCATGCCTCTGCCCAATCCGCCGGGGAATGAAGCGCTCTGGGAGTGTGCCCTGGCGCTGGACAGTGAGCGCGGTGAGCTTACCCTGCCGGCCATGGAGTTGAGCCGGGTAGCCGATGCTGAAACCGAGGCGCTGGCGTATCAGTTGCAGCGCATCGACTTGCGCCTTGGCCGCGAGATAGGCCGTTTTTGCGTGCGTCAATATACCTGCGAGCAACTGGCCGATGACGCCGACATGCTGTTGGCCCCGGCCGATGTCGACAATCTCGACTGGCAAGAGGCGCTGGGGCGTTTCTGGCTCCAGCTGGATGATATTGCCTACTGCGATGACGAAGCGGCACTTTGGCTTGGCTGGCATGGCGGCGCGACCCGCAAGGTTTCTCTGGACGGGCAGTGGCGCTCACCCTTGTACCTCCCGGATGGCGAAGATGACTTATACGACGAGGAGGGCATGAAACTCCTCGGCAAGGGCGCCTTGCTGACCGACTGGCATTATCTGTGGCGCGTCAATCCCAACCCCACTTTGGATCTGGCCAGCCAGATGAACCAAGCGCCCGCCGCCATGGACGCGAGCTTTGCTGTGCAATTACAGCAGACAGAATGGAGCAGCTTCCATGCCCAGGCGCAGGAGCAGGATACAGTTCCCCCTTTGCTTGGTTTTTCGCGAATCGAAGTCAGGGATCTGCAGTCAGCGAGTGCGAGGCTTGAGGCCTTGGACAAGCTGGTGCTGCGGGCATTGACAGATTTTGAATCGCTAAAGTCGGGTAAAGACTTGCGCCTCGGTTTTTATGATGCCGCCGAAAGCTGGGATGAGGCGCGCTTCTTTGAGGCTGTGGCCCTCCAATTGGAAGGCCGGAACTATATGGCGCGTCTGCTGGGGCTATTCATTGCCAATGAGCGGCTCCATTACTGTTACAGCGATCCACATATCAGCAAGCCGGCACTGGCCGACTGTGCGTTGCAATTGGGCTTGGCCGGCAGCCAATATCTGCCGCTGGTGGCCCAATACCTCAACTGTATCGATGTCGATCATGAGCTGTTTTTCCAACAGGATGGCAATCTGGATACCTTGCTCGGCAAGTATGCCGATACCCCTGACGGCGAGGCCTTTAACCGCCTCCTGCCATATGAAATGAGCTATCAGGATGAAGATGATTATCAATGAAATGATGCTTAATTCAGGGGTAATTATCATAAATAACAAAGGGTTGTTTTGTGATTGAGGTTTTGGATTTTGCCCCCTATCCAGAGAGATACGCCCAGGGGGGCGAATTGGGCCCCAGGTTGCTGAAAGCAAAGTCTGGTATAGGTGGCCCGGTTCTCCATCTATTGCAGATGCGTCCATTCGCTGAAGGCGGCACCGAACGGCTTTGGGCTGCCGAGTTGAGTTCATCCAGTTCTGACTGGCAAGCATTTCGAGGAGGATGAGCAATGGGATTGAGACAATCGGCCAACAGCATGGCGAGGGTGATTAGCGATCTCTTTGTTCAGCCTGAGTTTGGCGGGGCAGAAAAAGCCCGCGACCGGAGTCGCTATTTTATTGCGCTGCTGCCCATGCTGGCTATCCATTATCAGTGGCAACTGGTGTACATGTTCTCACCTTCATTGCTGCTGGCAATTCGAGAGGTCGACTTCTTTATTTCACTGTTGGCTATCTTGGCAACTGGGCTACAACTCAGTATAGGTGCGGGGTTGCTGGCAGCGCATGTTGCTATAGGGCGACGGGCGTTCGGGTATTGGTGCGGTGTGCCGCTGGCATTGGTGAACATCCTGTTCGGCTTCTCCTACCCAAAGCTACTGAGCATGCTTCAGTTTGACAAGATGATGCCTTGGCTGGGCTTGATGTTTGCCTTGGGCTGCGCTGTTGTTTGGCTGGTGGTGCAGTTACTGATCTACCTGTTTCGGCCTCCCTTGGTAAACGTTGAACCTGAACACCCTTTGCTGGCGCATCGTAAGGGGTGCGCCCCCGATCGTCAGACGCCGGCGTTGGCTTTCTTTCGCAGCAGCATGATACTGGGGATCTTCAACGGATTGTTTCTCGGATGGCTAACCTTTATGGTGCAAACTTCCGGTTCCCCTGCTTTTGCGTTGCGGTCTTTGCTGCGGCTTGAAGGGCAGGGGACAGGGACGCTCATCATGTTTTGGTTACTGCCCAGCCTCTATTTCGGCTACAGGATTCTCAGTCGCAGGGCTCGTAATCTGGGGTGGTCAGTCGCCAAGACGGTATGTTTGATGCTGTTTATTACTCTACTGTTATTACCCGGGAGTGGTGTGGTGATCAGTCTGGCCCTGTCCTCAATAGATTCCTACGTCAGTTATATCCTTATCAGCATCTCACTGATGCTGCTTTGGGGAGCCACGCTCTCGACGTCACTGCTGAATATGATGCTGCTTTGGCTGGTGCCAAAGGACCCCAGAAGCAGCCGTGATACCCAGGCCGCCTGGGTGAAGTTGAAGCAGTAGCGAAGCGGCAGACTGGCAGCCTGGTTTTGCCGGCTGTTGGCACTTGGTCTGTCTGGGGCCTCTGTGACTGTGGGCTCCTTTGCTTTTTGAGTCTCTTGGCTTTTATAAATCTCTTGCTTTTATGAATGACACCTCCCAGACAGGGGCAAACTTGCAATCAAGCACATAAATCCTTATGGTCTTAAGCGTTTTATCGTATTTACTGAAATAGTCAGCAATCCATACAAGCTGGACACAAATATATCATCAAGTAACATCTCATTGATTTACGTCACTTTTTGTACGTTTTCCGGATAAATGTAATCGACTGGATGGCGACTTGCGCCTATTTTATCCGGCATGGGCCTCTGCCTGTGATCCCAGCTCCCGAACGGAGACAAACAGAAGAGCAAAAGCATGAAAAAACACTTCGAACTCATAGATAAAGCCACTTTCTTTGGTGCACTGGGCCTGCTGCTTGCGGTGGTGATCCCGCTGGCGCTGTTTCCGGTTGAAGGCGCCGAATGGATAGCCGTTGCCAAGGCGTTTATGACGGATAAGTTGGGTTTTGCTTACCTGTCGCTTGGGCTAGCCGCCTTCTTCTTTATGATTTATATCATCTTCTCGGATATCGGCCAGATTAAGCTCGGCGATGCCGATGAAAAGCCGGAATTCGCCACAGCTTCCTGGGCGGCAATGCTGTTTTGCGGCGGGATAGGCGCCAGTATCCTCTATTGGGGCACGATTGAGTGGGCCTATTACTATCAGCACCCGCCGTTCCAACTTCAAGCCGGCAGTGAAGAAGCGGTGCGCTGGGCCGCGACTTACGGCCTCTTCCACTGGGGGCCTATCGCCTGGAGCATCTATTTGATCCCGGCCATCCCTATCGCTTATTTCTTTTATGTTCGCAGGCAGCCTGTGCTCAAGGTATCGGCGGCCTTGATGCCCGTGATAGGTGAAGGCCGCAGTCACGGCAAGCTCGGTAAGTTTATCGATATATTGTTTATTTTCGGCTTGCTGGGGGGGGCGGCGACAACGCTTGGGTTGGCGGCGCCGCTGATCAACGAAGGCTTGAGTTACCTGTTTGATCTACCATCGACCACGGGTAGCCAGATAGGGGTTTTGCTTCTGTGTACTGCACTGTTTGCCTATTCCTCCTACAAGGGAATGGATGAAGGCATTAAGGTGCTGAGTAATATTAACTTCTGGGGCGCGCTGGCGCTGCTGGCATTTATTTTGTTTGCCGGCCCTACCATCTTTATGTTGGAAACCGGCCTGGACTCTCTGGGACGTATGCTGAGCAACTTCTTTATGATGGCCACCTGGGCCGAGCCTTTCGGTGGTTTGGGCACTTTTGAGAATACCCATTTCCCTCAGGACTGGACCATCTTCTATTGGGCCTGGTGGTTGGTGTTTGCCCCCAGCATGGGCTTGTTTGTGGCGCGGATCTCCCGCGGCCGCACCATCAAACAGATGGTGGCCGGTTCAATTTTCTTCGGCTCCCTGGGCTGTGCCATGTACTTTATGATCTTGGGTAATTTCGGCTTGTCGTTGCAGTTATCCGGTGAGCTGGATGTGGTGGGTATCCTCAATGAACACGGGGCGACCAGGGCAATTTTTGCGATATTGGAGCAGTTGCCGTTCAGCTATCTGGTCATCGCAGTCTTTACGATCTTGTGTATCATCTTTACCGCCACCACCTTTGATTCCATCTCCTATATTCTGGCATCCGTGGTGCAAAACAATGTCACCGAGGAACCACTGCGCTGGAACCGCCTATTCTGGGCCTTTACCCTGTCTTTTATGCCTTCGGTACTGATGTTTATGGGTGGGCTCGCCACCTTGCAGACGGCGGCTATCGTCGGTGGTTTGCCGCTCTTGGTGATAGCCGTGATGCTGATGATGTCCGGGGTCAAGGCGGCCATGCTGGACCTGAGTCATCAGGATGGTTATGAGGATCCCGTGATTAATATTTCGGATCTGCCTGAGGTCGATCCCTGGAGCCGTGAGGGCCAGGCGCTGGCCAAGTTTGAGCAGCTGCGAGACAGTGCCATAGAGGCTGCCGATGCCGAGCGTGAAGCCCTGGATGCCATCTGGGAGCTGAAAAAACAGCTGCGCCGTGAAGCCTTGAGCCGCAGTGAATCGCACCTGGAATTGGGGGATGCGCCCGATGAGTCACTTGCCGAGCTGCAGCGCCTCACAGATGAAGCCATGACGGCGAAGGAACGTAAACTGCAAGCCTCGGAGCAAGCCCAGTCTGCCCGCATTACCTTCAATGAGCTGATGCGGCAGAAACAGGAAGAGGAAGCATTGCAGGCACAGGAAGAGGCCAAGGCACAGATCATTGAACGCCTCAATGGCCGCGACTCGTAACGCTATGGCCCGGTTTGCCGCCCAGGCCTAAAGCGGCAAGAATATTCTTGGCTGGTTATTGGCGATTGGCTCAATCACAGCGATGATCTTCGGGGTGATCTCTACCATTCACTTTAGCCTGCGCAGCATGAGCAGTTTTGATCTCTTGGTGATCCTGGTATTGCTGACAGGTGGCATAGGTTTGTTGCTGCGCTCACTCAAAGGTAACTGAAACTATCTTAAAGAGGCGTTGCCGCGCTGACCGGCAACGCCTCTTTAAGCTTAAAACAACTTGCCCAGCACACGCTTGACGACGCTCGACTCGTCTTGCTTGAATGGCTCTGCGTTTTCTTCGGTCAGACAATCAAACTTGGCGATGATTTCCAGCAGGCGTTTGCGCTCATCTGCGGTCAACAGCCCGGACATATCCGGCAGCCGCTGTTGGCTGGCCAAGTGGATAATGAAAGACTCAGGTTGCCGCCCTTCGTGCATGGCAAAATACACAGTGGCCTGTGGCGTCACACCTATCCTATCCAACCAGAGTAGCGCCCAGAATTCCTTGTCGGCTTCAAGTTGCAGGCTCACATCGACATCGCCTATGCTTGAGTGCCCAAGCGCTTCATCCTGCCAACGTTCGGCCATATTCAGATGGCCTTCGGCAACCAAATGGTTGACATAGGCTTCCCTGACACTGGGACAGCCCAACCAGTGCAGCCCTCGTTTCCCAAGACCGCTGAGAAACAGTGCCAGTCGCTCTCCCATCTCGGTTGGCAACAGCCAGACAAAGTCTGCCACGCCAACCTTGCCGCGATAATCGCTGTAGGGATCCCAGCCTTGCAGAACCGGCAGCTTCAAGGCTTGTGGTGTCAGGTTTTCCAGGCCTTCGCCGCTTTGTAAATAGGCCTGTAACTTGTCATAGACAGCCTTCGCCGCTGCCGGTTTGAGTTTTTGCTCCAGGCCGCGTTGCAGGCTGAGGTTAAATAGCTCAAAGGTTTGCTGCGGCAAGGGGCGCTCCGGGAAACAGGCCTTGAGATCGGCAATAAATCCCAGCATGGCAGTTTCATCGCAATAGCCGAGGGCATCCAACAGCTTTTGCTGAGCCAGCCAATGGCTGCGGCCTATCATGCTGTTATCTTCGGGATCGCCTTCGGCAAAGCTTGCCAATCGCTCCAGGTAACGTTGCCAGAAGCGCTCATTGGCCGGGGCATAGCGCGCGATGCGCCTGTCTTGCAGCAAAGTATGGGCATCCAGCTGCGCCTCGCTGACTCCCAGTGCCAGCAGCTTTTGATGCAGGCTCTGCTCTGTCTGCGGATCATCTATGGCGGCATATCCTTCATAGTTTGCGTAAAACTGACTGATGCGGCTGATAAGCACCATAGGCGCCAGTTTCAAAAGCAGTTGCCAGTGGCGCTTAGCCAGGATCTGCAGTTCGGTGTGAGCCTGTGGCAGTTGGCTATTTAACAGGAAAAACAGGCTGAGCAGGCCGCGCTGGAAACCATCGTCCGGGAAAAACAACCAGTAGGCCGCTTGACGCTGGCTTATCTGGCTTCCGCGTTTTCCCCCATCCTTGCCAAGTAGCGATTCGGCAACGGCGGCCATAGTGTCAGCATCCTGCTGCTCCTTGACCTCAGTGAGCCAGGCCTTGAGTATCAAATGCTGCGGATTATCGCTATTGAAGCGGCCACCATGCCGATTGAAGACACGCATATAGGCAGTGAGGAAATGCTGCTCCAGCCAGCCAAGCAACGCCTGGGTTTCTGCCTCTGTGCACTCGGGGCGGCCGAGCCGATAGGCGGCATAGGCGACGCCTCCCAAGTGGGTCGGCAACTTGTCCAGTGCCGCCGACAGACGCTCGGCAATGGCTGCATCCAACTGTGCGAAGTCACTTTGCTTGCAGGTATGGCTAAGCAGGAAAAAAGGCAGCTCTTCCAAGCTGGGTAGTTGGCAGTCGCCTTGAGTTTGCCCGGAGCTCTTGCCACTTTCCGGCTCTGCCTGGGCGCTGCCGGTATCTGTCTTATCCTGCTGCCAGGGGGCGAACCTGTCGTCCATCAACCAGGCTTCGGCAACCTGTGCCTTGGGCTCAACGCCGAGCGCATCCTGCAGCGCCAGCGCTTCATCTTCCACCCTGAGCCCCAAGATCAATTGCTTCTTGACCTGATCCCGCCACAGCTCAGTGTCTTCAAGTTCCGCTTCTACCGGCCAGTCGTCCAGGCTGTAGAAGAATTCCAGTATTGGCTGGGTTTGTTCCAGCGTTTGTTCATCGGCATAGGCCAGTAGCGGGGTTTGCTTTAGACGTTTGAGCAGCTGCGCCTTAAACCAGGGGTAATCGTCCGGATGCCGGGCAAAATGTTCCAGCAGGCTGGGGTTGACTGGATCACCCTCGGCGGTTTGGAAAAAACAGCGGCGGCTCTGTTCGCCATCACAGTGCAGATAGGCGTGGATTAGTTCGCGGCGCCAGCCGAACTCCTCTACCAGTTTGCCCAGCAGTTCCACGGGTGTATAGCCGCTGTCCAAATCCCAGTAAGGCACTAAAAAGGCGGCCAGATAATGACTCAGTTCGGGATATTGCCTGGCCAGCATGTAGAGGGCTTCTACCCCGAAGACGTTGTAGTCATCGAGAAATAGATCGCTAAAGTCGTTACGACTGCGGGAGAAGGCCACCATGGCCTCGGCAGTTGCCTTGATCTCGTCCACTAGCTCGGGGAAGTTCAGCGCTGCGGCAAACAGCACGGCTTCAGTGCAATATTTAAAGGTGTGGTGCGCTCGAGCGGCGCTGAGTGCATGCACCAGCAAGTTGCGGTTGTCGCCGGCATCGTCATTGCTAAGCGGCCGCTGCTGCTCGTTGACAAACTCGATATTGAACAGCAGGGAGCCTTCAAGACGAAAGGCGCTGCCATCGTGCAGGTGTTGCCGGTATTGCTGCAGCGCCTGGGAGATGCTAACGGGATCTTGTGGCTTGAGGCTGATGCTGAGGGTTTTGTCGAACTGGGACATATTGCTTCCTTGATTTTAAATTAACGCTTTTGCCGGTCGCTGCCTGTGTGGCACTTCCTGTTAAACAACCGGCGACCGCGCCGTGAGCCAGGGCGCGCGCAGTTATCCTGTTATTAGTTGTTTATTGGGGTGTTCCCAACTGCTTTTTTATCTATGCCTTCCTTAAGAGCCTGCTATTAAGAGCCTTGCGCCAAATCTTTGGCCAGTTGCCGGACCGCGGCAGACTCGTCTTGCAGGAAGGAGCTGAAAAGCTCGGCGTCAACCCCGGCTTGCGCCAGCAACTTCAGCAGGCGTACACGTTCGTCTATGGTCAAGAGCTGCGAGGTCTCCGGCAGTCGCCCCTCATTGGCCAAATGTTTGAGGAAGGGCGCCGGGGCGCGGCCTTGGCTTACGGCGAAATAGACAGTGCTTTGCGGCGCTACGCCTATGCTGTCGAGCCAGCCAAGGGCCCAGTTTTCCTTGGCACTCTGAAAGGCTAACCCAGTGTCATAGTCGCTGTGACGCTTGTGTCCTACGCTTTGATCTTCCCAGCGCTGCGCCATTGAGAGACTACCCTCGGCAATGAGGTGGTTGACATAGGCCGTCTCCACACTCGGCCGGTGAAGCCAATACAGGCTTTGGGTTCCAAGGCCTGCGAGAAACAGGGCCAAAGCTCGCCCCTGCGCTTCAGGCAACAGCCAGACAAAGTCGCTAAGCTCCGCCGCATCGGCGGGGTCGTCCGAGCGGCAAGGCGCCCAGTCCTGCAACTCGGCAGTGGCTTGGGGCGTCAAGGGCTCAAGCCCTTCGCCCGATGCCAGATAAGCCTTGAGTTGGCAGCAGAGGTTTTGCGCCTGCTGTTCGGGAAATGATTTGCTGAAGCTTTGCCGCAGGCAAAGATCAAACAGTTCGAAAAATGCCTGCGGCAGAGGAGTCTCGGGGAAGTTGGCCTTGAGATGGCCAAAAAAGCTCAGCCTCGGCAGCTCGCGGCTTGTGTGCAGCGCTTGCAACAACTGCTGCTGTTGCTGCCAGAGGCGGCGGCCTATCATGCTGTTATCCTTTGGGTCGGCTTCGGCAAACCGGCTCAGCCTGGTGATATAACCTTGCCAGAAGCGTTTATCGGCCGGGCGATAGGCAGCCACCTGTTGTTCTGTCAGTAGGGTATGAGCATCGAGCTGCGCCTCGCTGACACCCAGCTTGAGCAGGTTTTGCCGCAATTCGGCCTCGATATGCTCATCATCAATGGCCGGATAAAAGGCGTAGTCAGCCCAGCAATAATAAATTTTTTCAATCAGTTGCAGCGGATCTAACCTCAGCCATAGCTGCCAGTGCCTTTGTGCCAGGGTTTTTAAGGCCTGCCACTGCGGCGCTTCGAGCTTCGGGGCGCAGAGCAGGAAATACAGCGCCAACAAGCCGTTTTGGAATCCTTTATTGGCATTGGACCACAAGAGTGCAATACGCTTTCCGTCCTTACTGGTATAGAGTATCTCAGAGGCAATTTGAGCCATCTTGGCAACATCGCCCTCGGTGTCGATATCCGTGAGCCAGCTCTTGAGAAGGCGATGTTCACGCCTTTTCTTTTGGTACTCTCCGCCCTCATAGAAGATATGATGCTGAAACTGTAACGGCAGCTGCTGCGCCAGCCAGCGAAGCAGCGCCGCGGTCTCGTTGGCCTTGTCGGCTTCCGGGCTTAAGCTGTGGGGCGAGTTCAGGCGGCTCAGGCGATAGGCGGCATAGGCGCAGGCGCCAAGGCTCTTGGGCAGTTCGGCCAGCGCGCTTAGCATAGCCTCTCCTACTTCTGCATCCAGCTCCTCCAGCTCGCCAATCCTGAGATAGTCTTCCGGCTCTTCCAGGTCATAAAATAGCGCGGCATAGTCAGAGTCCGGCTCGTTCTCATCATGCTCCCAGTCATAGTCCTCTGCCAGAGCCTGCTCTTTCCCGGTTTGCCATAGACAATGACGGTCGTCTTCCCGCCAGGCCTCTGCCACTATTACCAGAGGTTGGCTCTGCTCGCTCAGCTGCGCCAGCAAGGAAAGCGCTTCATCCTCTACCCGGCGACCCAAGATCAATTGCTGCTTGACCCGATCCCGCCACAGTTCAGTGTCGTCAATGTCAGCCTCTACCGGCCAGTCGCCCAGACTGTAGAAGAACTCCAGTACCGGCTGGGTTTGTTCAAGCGGTTGTTCATTGGTATAGGCCAGTAGCGGCGTTTGTTCGAGACGCTTGAGCAGCTGCGCCTTAAACCAGGGGTAATCGTCCGGATGCCCGGCAAAATGTTCCAGTAGGCTGAGGTTGACTGAATCACCCTCTGTGGTCTGGAAAAAGCAGCGGCGATTCTGCTCGCCGTCGCAGTGCAGATAGGCGTGGATCAGTTCGCGGCGCCAGCCGAACTCCTCCACCAGTTTGCCCAGCAGTAACACAGGTTGGTAGAAGCTTTCCAAGTTCCAGTAAGGCACCAGAAAGGCGGCCAGATAATGGCTCAGCTCGGGATATTGCCTGGCCAGCATGTAGAGGGCTTCCACCCCGAAGACGTTGTAGTCATCGATAAAGAGATCGCTGGAGTCATTGCGGCGGCGGGAGAAGGCCACCATGGCCTCGGCAGTGGCCTTGAGCTCGTCCAATAGCTCGGGAAAGTTCAGCGCTGCGGCAAAGAGTACCGGTTCGGTGTAAAAGCTGAGTCTGTGATCCCGGCGGGCAGTATCGAGGGCGTGTTCCAACAAGGGGCGGTTGGCACCGGCATCGTCACGGTTAAGCGGCCGCAGCTGCTGATTGACGAACTCGATATTGAACAGCAAGGAGCCATCGAGTCGAAAGGCGCTGCCGTCGTTCAGGTGTTGCCGGTATTGCAGCAGTGCCAGGGCGATGCTGGCGGGATCCTCTGGATTGAGGCTGACGCTGAGGGTCTTGTCGAACTGAGACATACTACTTCCTTGAAACTGGGGTCCTGCCCGGGCACTGGGATGTGACGTTTTTCGCCATGAGGCCCAAGGCTTGGCTAGTCTAACGACAGTGGCTTTGAGGGTAAACGCCTTATCCGCCACGGTGGCATTTTTGTGAGGCTCGCAGTTTGCAACCTGTTTGCTGTGGCGTAGCGCTCACTTTCCACAGTCGCGGGGGTTAGGTTGTTTGTCAGGGATTGCCCTTCACAGAGCAACTGGCTAGGGTTAAGGCCTTTTTGTACAGGAGTTGGTTTTCCCTCCGGCGGAGCCTGTCATGGCTTGGGTGAAGTCGTCTCGATGGGACAGCCCAAGTCAATCAGGCGGGATGTGGGAAAACAAATACGGCATTGCCTCAATCAAACTCTTGTCACGGAACGGTATAAATAAAAAATAAGGAAGCAGCAGTATGGCGCCAAGAGTTTGTTCCAGTGCACTGGAAGCGGTATCCCTGATAGGGAATGATGAATTTATCTGGACCCACTCTATGGGAGCCACCCCCAGAGTCTTGCTGGAGGCGCTGGCACAGCATGCCATGACGCGGCAGAACCTGACCTTGCTGCAACTGCATACCGAGGAAGCCGAGGCCTTGAGTGTGCCCGAGCTTAAGGGCCATCTGCGCCATCGCTGTTTCTTTGGCGGCGCCCCGACCCGCGCCCTGCTGGCCAGTGGCGAGGCGGATTATGTGCCTGTCTTTTTATCCGAGGTGCCCAAGCTGTTTCGCTCCGGCGAGCAACCCATAGATACGGCGCTGGTACAGGTGTCACCGCCTGACAGCCATGGCAACTGTTCGCTGGGGATCAGTGTCGAAGCCAGCCGCGCCGCTTGTGATGTGGCAGGCCGCATCATAGCCCATATCAACCCGCAAATGCCGCGCACCCATGGCGACAGCTTTGTACCCTATGACCGCTTTGCCGCCGTGTATGAACAGAGTTCGCCTCTGCCCGAACACCCCATGGCCGGAGCCGATGCCATCAGCCAGGCTATCGGCAAGCATGTGGCCTCTCTGGTTGAAGACGGCGATTGCCTGCAGATGGGCATAGGTGCCATTCCGGATGCCGTTTTGGGGCAGTTGGCAGACAGACGAAACTTAGGGATCCACACCGAACTGTTCTCCGACGGCATTCTGGCGCTTTATCGCTCCGGGGCGATTAACAACAGCCGCAAGAAGGTGCATCCGGGGAAGTTGGTCACCGGCTTTGCGCTTGGCAGTCGCGCCCTCTATGACTTTGTCGATGACAACCCCGAAGTGCTGTTTCTGGATATAGAGCAGGTTAATGACACCTCGGTTATCCGCCGCAACCCGCAGGTGATGGCCATCAACTCGGCGCTGCAGGTGGATATTTCCGGCCAGGTATGCGCAGACTCCATAGGTACCCGAATCTATTCCGGGGTAGGTGGGCAGATGGACTTTATTCGCGGCGCCGGTCTTTCTCCCGGCGGGCGCTCGGTTATCGCCCTGCCGAGCACGGCCGCCAATGGCGCGGTTTCCCGTATCGCGCCCGTGCTGAGCCCAGGTGCCGGGGTAGTGACTACTCGGGCCCATGTGCACTATATTGCCACCGAATATGGTTGCGCCAACCTCAGGGGCCGCAGTATCCGCGAGCGGGCCAGAGCCTTAATCGACATAGCGCATCCGGATTTTCGCGAATCCCTGTGCCGGGAGACATTCGAGCTCTGGGGTTTGAGTATTTGAGTTAACGCTCATTACGTAAAATTTAACGCTGTTATCATGGTGTTAACTTTGTATACCGGGTAAGATGCGGTCAATCTCTTATCGCGGTAGGTTCCATGAGCGACAGCAGCTTCTTTTTGGGTGATTGGCAGGTCGAACCCGGCAGCAATAGTTTGCGGCTGGGAAAGCGCCTGCGGCAGTTGGAACCCAAAGCCATGGATGTGCTGCTGTATCTGTGTCGTCGCAACGGCGAGGTAGTCAGCAGCGATGAGCTGCTGGATGCCTGTTGGCCAGGCAGCGACACGGGCGATAACCCGCTGCACAAGACCATCAATCAGCTGCGCCGGGCGCTGGACGACAAGGCCGGCGATCCTTCTTTCATCGAAACTATCCGCAAACGCGGCTATCGAGTTGTAGCCGATATCCGTTTCCCCATCGGCCACGAAGCCAGTTTGCCGTCGCTGGCCTGGAGCCTGGGCTCACCATTTCCCGGGTTAAAACCCTTCAGCGCCGATTATGCCGGGGTGTTTTTCGGCCGCAGCGAACAGATCAACGCCTTACTGGAACGCATAGCCCGGCAGATCAAACATGGCCGCGGGTTTTGCTTGCTGCTTGGCCCCAGCGGCAGCGGTAAGTCGTCGCTGATCAACGCAGGTATTTTGCCCAATCTGGCTTCGCCTCAGGGCTTTCACGGCATAGGCCTGACCTGCTATTCGATACTGGATCTGGCCGATGTCGCCGAAGATCAACTGCTGATGGAATTGGCCGCCGCCATGCTCGACTGGGAGCTGGACGATGCGCCGGTATTGGCAGGCTACAGCGCCGAAACGCTGGCGCATGCACTGGAACAGGATATCGACAGCCTCTGCGCCCAACTCTGCCAGGCGCTGCCGTCCCAAAATTGGCAGAAGCCCAGGTTCGGCCTGTTTGTCGACCGTCTGGAAGTGCTGCTGTCTTCGCCGCGCTTCTCGGCCGCCGCCCGTGAGCAGGGGCTGGCGCTGCTCGACACCCTGGCGCGTTCCGGAGCCGTATTGCTGCTCAGCGCCTGTCGCAATGAGTTCTACCCTCAGGTGGTTGCCAGCCCCAGCTTGATGGCGGGCAAGGGCAATGGCGCCCATTTCGATCTCTTGCCGCCCAGCCGTCAGGAACTGCTGCAGATGATACGCTTGCCGGCCGCAGCCGCAGGCTTGAGTTGGGAATTTGACCCTGAATCGGCACTGGGCTTGGATGAGCTGCTGTGCCGTGAGGCCGCCAGTAACCCGGATGCCCTGCCCATGTTGCAGTATATGCTGCAGGCCCTGTATCTGCAGCGCAGTGACGACAACCAGTTGCAACTGGCGGTTTATCACCGTCTGGGTGGGCTGGCCGGGGCTATAGGCCAGGCCGCCGAAGATGCCATCGCCTCCTTGTCGAGCTCGCAAAGGGCGGCCCTGCCGAGGGTGCTGTCGCTGCTGGTGACCCTCAGGGAAGATGAGCAGTCGGTCACCAGTCGCAGTGCCAGATATTCCGAATTGGCCACGGATGCCGAGCGTGCCTTGGTACAGGCCTTGGTCGACAGTCGGCTGTTTGTCTCCCATCTGGAGGACAGCGAACCTGGTTTCAGCATAGCCCATGAAGCCTTGCTCAGACGCTGGTCCAGGGCCAGAGACTGGATAGATAGCCACAGGGAAGGGCTGGCGGCCAAGGCCAGGCTGTTCCATCAGGCCAGGCGCTGGCAACAACAGCAGTGCAGCCGCGATTTTCTGCTGCCCCAGGGCAAGCCACTGACCGAAGCGCTGGCGCTGAAAAACGATCCCCTGCTTGAGCTGGATCCTGTCAGCGAAAGCTATGTTGCCGCCTCCAGCGCCAGAGGGCAGCGCCAACGGCGCCTCAAGGGCGCGACCTTCATGCTTTTATGTCTCTTGACCCTCATCTCGGTATTCATGAGTTATCGCAGCGTTGAAGCCGAGCATCAGGCGCAGGCAAAGCGCCTGGCGGCAGAAGACTTGCTGGGCTTTATGGTGGGCGACTTTGCCGACAAGCTGCGCAGCATAGGCCGGATGGATCTGCTCGATGGTGTCAGCAACAAGGCGCTGGATTATTTTCGTGAGGCCGACGGCAGCCTGAGTGAGGCGGCGCTGTTTCGCCATGGCCAGACACTGGAAGCCATGGGTGAGGTGGCCTATTCCCGTGGCCGGGTGGATGAAGCGGAAAAGGCACTGCTGGCCGCCAGAGACAAACTCTTGCCGCTGCTGTCCGGCAGTACAGATCAGCTGGAGCTGTTAAAGACCCTTGGCGCCAATGCTTTCTGGCTTGGGCAACTCAAGTATGACCAGAGTGATTGGCAGGGCACCCGCCCCTGGTTCGAGGTTTATCTGCAACACAGCCAGGCCATGTACCGACTGGCGCCGGACAACAGCGAAGCGCTGATGGAACTCTCCTACGCCCATAACTCTCTGGGGTCCTTATCGATGGAGCTGCAGGACTTCAGCAAGGCGCGCCAGGGCTTTGAAGAGTCGCTGCGGCTCAAGCTGATTGCATTGTCCGAGTCGCCGGATGATCCTCAGCGTCTGGCCGATGTCGCCAATGCCCGCTCATGGCTAGCCAGCGCCGCCAGTGCTGAAGGGGATATTCAAGCAGCCATCGCCATTCATAAGCAGATAGCTGAAGAGTTAAAACGGCATGCTCAGGGAGAACCCTATCAGCTATATAGATTATCCGGGAATCTGGAGATCTTGGCTCAGTTGTACAGAGCGGTGCAGCAACCCGAATTGGCCAGAGAGAGCGCAATTGAAGCCAGTCGGGCTATTGCTGCCGCACTTGAGGCCGATCCGGAAAATGAGCGCTGGCGAATGCAGCAATCTTTTGTTGAGGTGTTACTGGTTAGCTTGCTACCGGCATCAACAGAAAAAACGGCCATGCTTAATACTTTGAATGGATATATGGCCAGTGAGCCGTCAAGCGAAACCTCGACTAAACAGCTTAAATTGGAGGCTCGTTTTTGGTTGGCTGCTGCCAATGAGCGGCTCGAACAAGGTGATTATCAGCAAGCTCAGAAGCTTGCTTTGTTGGCAGAAGCGTTTTTTACAACATTAGGACAGAAAACGGTTTTGGGCACTGTCGATATGGGAGCCTTGGCCGAGGCTGGGCTTGTAACCGCCTATAGTGTGTCCATGTTAAATAACGATATAAGCTTTGCCTATACTCACTGCCAGAAAGTCAGCCGAATGCTGCAACCATGGGTCACTGTGAATCATGATGCCCGTATACTCGCGCCTTATGCTATGGCTTTGGATTGCATGGATGACCAACAGGAACTATTGAAAATGAAGGCTAAATTTGAGCCACTTGGTTATCGTTTTCGTCAATTTAAATACCCCCTCAAAAACTAACCTGAAACAAGGATGAAGCAATGTCTGTTCCCGTAAAAAATATCATTGTCACCATTACTCTGGATGACAACCGCGTGCCTCAGTTTGCCTATGAGCCGGACGGCCCAGTAGTGGTAGATAAGCCCAACACTCATATTATCTATAAGCTGCAGGACAAGACTGATATGGACTTGGCCTTTGTCGGCGCCTCTTTCGATACCCCCTTCGACGGTATTATCGATGCGGTCAAGACCGAGGCTCCGGATATGCTGATACTGATGGATACCAACTCAGTGGTGGGTAAGACAGGCTTTAGGCTGATCCTCAGTAACAGCAGCAACACTCTGCTGGTTTCAAGCCAGGATCCTGAAGTCGTGAATACCGGCAATAACTGAGCAAGTTTATGTTACTGAAAGGGTGTTCAACCCAGGCTTGATTACATTAACCTGGGTGGCTTCAGTCCTGAAACTACCCATTAAGTTTTTCATCTCCACATAAGGCATGTGGAGCGAATTGACATGGAGTCGTTATGCGTATTGCTTTGATGGCCAGCGCGCTGCTGGCAAGCTTTCCCCTGGCACTGAGTGCCGCTACTCAGGCCGAGATCGATCTGGCGATGGCGCCGGTAAAGAGTGACGCCGAGTTGCAACTCTTGCTGGCCGAGCCCGGATCCTGAAGTCGTAAATAAGCCTGACTAAACAAGTTGTAGAAGTGAGATATTCTGCTTGTTTTTGTTTAAATGTGGGGGCTCTAATCTTAAAGCTGTCACTAAGGATATAAAGTAACTATTTTCCCCGAATCGTGCCGAACGGGGGATTCTTTCCCGCCCGAAAAGCTCCAATGGTTGCCAATCATTGCCGTATTTCTGTGGTTGGACGCCTTTCCTGTCTACAGAAGGTTGGAATTATTAACGATATTTTTCAATAGATTACATCGTAAGCTTATCAGAAGGTTTGCCTTGTACGTACGCGCTAGAGTTATCCCTGTCGAAATTGAACAACCCGCAGGTCGGGAGGGAGAACAGCATGGCAAGCCCCTACAGCAATGAAGCTGGTTTTAGTCAGTGTGAGTGTGACAGCGAGGCTTTGGCGACCCTGATTGAGTGCATGCAGCAACCTATGGTGCTGGCCGATGGTGAGGGCAAAGTGTTGGCGGTGAACTCTCCGGCGGCCGAGTTGCTGGGCGATCAGAGCGAAACCTTTGCCGGTGAATTCTGGCATACCTGGTTGGCGGCGCCTTACCGTAGCCGCTACGCCAGCATGTTCAGCAGCCAATACGGTCGCCAGGTACCACTGCAACATGGTCCCTGGGAGGTATTGCTCAGACGTGTCGATGGGGTGGAGCTGCCGGTGAATCTGTCGCTTTCCTTTATTCAGGGTTTGCTGCCGCTGTTTGTGATTGGTTTGCATGATCTCAGCGGCCACAGGGATGAGATTAAACGCCTGTCCACCCTGGCGGCGACCGACTATTTGACCGGACTGGCCAATCGCCGCACCTTTACCGAGACACTGGAACGCCAGTGGCAGCAGTGCATCGATAAGCACAAGCCCATCAGCACCTTGATCATAGATGCCGACCATTTCAAACAGTTCAACGATCAGCATGGTCACCTGATGGGGGACGAATGCCTGAAATTGATGGCCAAGACCATAGCCGCGGCGTTGCCATCGCCCCAGTGTCTGGCGGCACGTTTTGGCGGTGAGGAGTTTGCCCTGGTGTTGCCCGGATTCAACAGCGCCATGGCCTGGGTGGTGGCCGAGCAGATAGCCGAGGCCATTCGTAGTCTGGACTTTGTCAAATTGGGGCTGAGCCGTGAGGTTTGTGTCAGTGTCAGCCAGGGGATTGCCACTGAGATCAATGGCCAGTACCGCACCGCCGAGGCCATGCTCAGTGCGGCGGATACCGCCCTGTACCGGGCCAAGAGCGATGGCCGCGACAGGATCAAGTTATCCGCCTGAGGAGGAGAGGATGAACTGGTATGTGATGACGCTGATGCCCAGTGCCCGGGAGCGGGCCGACTGGTTTGTCGATATTCAGCTGCGGCGCTACTGCCATTCGCCGAAAAAAGCCGCCCTGAGACTGTGGAAGGGCTACT
The DNA here is from genome assembly GCF_047314685.1 of Shewanella sp. BJSY2023SW001. Classification (NCBI taxonomy): domain Bacteria; kingdom Pseudomonadati; phylum Pseudomonadota; class Gammaproteobacteria; order Alteromonadales; family Shewanellaceae; genus Shewanella; species Shewanella sp. BJSY2023SW001. Next base: position 1,169 of record NZ_JBKORF010000067.1, on the reverse strand, counting down.
GCACCGAGCCTTTGGTAAGGCAGCTGCTGAGCGACTTACAACAGATAGCAGCGGCTGAGGGGCAACTTCTGGCGGAAGAGCAGCGCTATTTGCAGGCCTTGTTGGCCCACTTCGACTGGTTGGCGAGTCAGCAACAGATGCGTTTGAGTCTCTCCTGAGCCTCACTGTGAAAGTGATAGAGGGCATCCTGAGGTTTGTCCTGACGCCAAAGTGCCTTGTCATCCAGGCCCAGCAACAGGGCGCGCAGGATAATCCCTGTCAGGCCGTGCGACACAAGGATCACCCGCTCCGGGGTTGCCGGATCGGTCAGCCAATGTGCCAGCCGCTGTTGCACCTGGAGTAGTGTTTCTGCGCCCGGGCCCTGCAGATACCAGTCATTGCGCCCGGCAAGCTCGGGTCTGGCGGCGTGGATATCGGCGACCCGGGTCTGCTCCCATTCACCTAAACCGCATTCAATCACCCTGGGCTCGGCAATAATGGCGCCGGGATCCCGGCAAAGCACCTCTGCCACCAGAGTCGCCGTTTCCATAGCCCTTCCCAGCGGGCTGGAAACCAGCTGAAATTCTTGTTCAGGATTGCCTGCCGATTGCCGCAGCTGTTGTTGCAAGGCAACACCATAGGCCTTGGCCTGTGCCCTGCCGAGTTCGGTCAGCGGCGAGTTACAGTGTCCCTGCAGCTTACCGGCGGCATTAAATTCAGTTTGGCCGTGGCGTAGTATAAATATTTCCTTTGGCATGGCGGTCAATTCCCGATACTGCTTAAACGGTTGGCTGCGAAAGAGGGTACTCCCCGGCTGCGTAAGGAGCAAGTTGGAGCTGAATACTAGTGGCCCACTTGCCGTGGGCTTCCTGTCCATCTGCACCGCAGGTGATGGGCTGCAGCTTAGCCAGCAGCTAAACCAGCAGATAAACCCAAGGTCATTGGTTAGTTTTTGCCTGAAGCTATCATAGCCGCTGTACCAGCGGCCTAAAGTCGTGGTGTAAGTGCATCCATGCACAAGAGCCAGTTCGCCATCCCTGGCTCTCGCTCGTAGCCGGTCGCTACGCGACACTCGCCAAACCACACCGGGCAAGGGGCTTTGCTTGTCCAAAGCCCCTTGCATCCCCAAGGACACCCCGACGTAGCCGAAATCCCCGCTGGCTTATGAAACAAATTGGCTACACTCAGGA
>NZ_JBKORF010000066.1:483-148667 GCF_047314685.1 Shewanella sp. BJSY2023SW001 | reverse complement strand
TGGGGGGTACTGTTGGCCTATAACCTCATTAGATACAAGATGGTGTTGATGGCTAAAAGCTTACCGTCGTTACATCCGAACCAATTAAGTTTTAGAGATGCATCGAGTTATATCATTTTTAAACTGACTCAGCTGTCATCTCAAACGCCAGGGAATGTCCCGAGAGATGTCTTGGACATAGTGCGTAATGCGAGGCAGTTCAAGCTTGATGGGAAACGCGATAGAGCCTATCCACGTGCGTTAAAAATGAGTAAAAACAAGTATCCCATTAAGCCTAAGAAAAATGCCGTTCACACTAAGTGAACGGCATTACGCCTTGTGAGGCATTTTTAAGTCGGCCAAAACCTGCCCAGCGACATTGGGTCACCAAGGCGAGTGCGCGCAGTGCCCGTTGAAAAAAACGCTTATCTGTACAGGGCGCAGCTAGTAGAGCCAAGGCTTCTTCGGTATCTGTCATCTTTTCACTCTACAGGGGATCATCAAAAGAAATATGTTGATTAATTGTTATTATAGTAGAGTGAAAGCCCCGTGGTCGCACGTAAATTTACCTTGTTGAGATAAGATTCAGACGCATCCGACATCTATATCATATTGTTTCAATATGGCGCATGTATCTTGGCGAGCGAGCTACAAGCAAAGAGAAGCAAGAGTGCAATTCAGTGTTTGAATGCTTTAGCTTCCGGACGATGCAGTATCTCCCAATACTTTAATCCCCTGACGGGAGAGCATTTCGATAAGCAGGATTAAGGGTAAACCTATTAGTGTGTTGGGATCCCGTCCTTCGAGGGCTCGGAACAGGGCGATGCCCAAGCCTTCACACTTAAAGCTGCCGGCACACCAGAGTGGTTGCTCGCGGCGAACATAATCGACGATTTCATCTTGGCTCAGGTTTCTGAAATGCACAATGAAAGGTTCGACTTCCACTTGAGTTCGGTCGCTGCGGCTGTCATAGAGTGCCAGCCCGGTATAAAAGGTAATACTTTTCCCCGAGGCGGCCTGCAATTGCTGGCAGGCTTTCTCTTCAGTCAGTGGCTTGCCGACGATTTGACCATCAATCACGGCAACCTGATCTGAACCTATCACCAGTGCGTTGCTTAGCTGCTTTGCCCCGGCCTGTGCTTTGACTGCTGCCAGACGTCTGACCAAATCAAAGGCGGTTTCATCAGGCCGGGGCGTTTCATCTACTTCGGGAGCCACACACTCAAACGCCAAACCTAATTTTGCCAATAGTGCCTTTCGATAGCTTGAGGTTGAGGCTAAAATCAACTGAGGTTCTGTGGGGGAAACCGCAGCCTTGGTATTGTCATCTTGGTGGGTCATATCTTGGGTTCCAAAGCGTTGTGAGAGCCGGATATTGTCGCCAAATTTGCCAATGCCTGGCAAGAGTGGCTTTGAGATGAGATGACTGGCTTTATTTTGCGCGGCAACGGCTTGTGAAGAGTCCTGTGCTTGGGTAGAATTCGGCGTCCGTCAATTTCGAACCCGTTGGAACAGGCCTATGATGGCGAGGACTGCACAGGTTTTATTTCCTTTGCGAGCCACATCATCATTTTTCCTTTGACTCCGGCGGTTTCAAACTATAATATGCGCGCCTTATGCAAACAGTAAAGATACCGGTTTCAATTGATCCCATTCGTGCTGCGACCAGTCGCCTTAGCTATCAAGGTGTTGTTCCTGGTACGCAACTGAAGCGATTGAATGAATTATGTGCCGGCGACTGTTCCGATGTGACAGTGTCAATTGAGTGTGGTGTGGATTTACAGGGGATAGTCTACCTGAAAGGGAAGGCTGTGACGGAGCTCACTCTGCTATGTCAACGCTGCATGACACTATTTACCACAGAGGTTACGGTCGAGTTTAGTTTCAGTCCTTGCCGGAATGAAGCTGAAATCGATGAGCTCCCGGATGCGTATGACCCTATTGAGTACAATGAAATTGGCGAAGTTCGTCTGCATCAATTGATTGAAGATGAATTGATACTGGCTATGCCCTTGATACCGACCCATGACATAGATGAATGTCATACAGGTTCCAAGGATGTGGCCATAGGCGAGATTGAAGCCGCTCAAGAGGAGCGTCCAAATCCGTTTGCAGTGTTAGAAAAACTGAAGAGCAAGTAATCCAGGAGACAGATCAATGGCTGTACAACAGAATAAAAAATCTCGTTCAAAGCGCGGTATGCGCCGTTCACACGATGCACTGAGCACTGCTCAGCTGTCTGTAGACGCTACCAGCGGTGAACTGCATCGTCGTCACAATGTGACTGCTGACGGTTTCTACCGTGGCAAAAAGGTAATCAACAAGTAAGTTGTTGATTGTCTTATGACGAGTCTGACGCTTGCGTTAGATGCGATGGGTGGCGACCATGGCCCCCACGTGACTGTGCCTGCAGCCCTGCAGGCACTTAAATTATATCCAGATCTCAGGTTTATTCTGGTTGGTGATCAAGACCAGATACAACCATACCTGGCCCAATGCGGGCAAGACATTACCGATAGAATTGAACTTAGACATACCACTGAAGTGGTCAGTATGTCTGACAGGCCAGTGCATGCTTTGCGTTGTCGGCGTGACAGTTCCATGCGTCGGGCGCTGGATGCTGTGCATAAAGGTGAGGCTCAGGCGTGTGTCAGCGCAGGTAACACCGGCGCGCTGATGGCGATGGCCAAGGTGGTACTAAAGACGCTGCCGGGCATAGACAGACCCGCGTTGGTCAGTTGTCTTCCCACCATCAACCATAAGCCAGTCTATCTACTGGATCTCGGGGCCAATGTGTCTTGTGATTCAGATACTTTGTTCCAGTTTTCCGTCATGGGTTCAGTGCTCTGCGAAGCCGTGACCAAACAACCCAGACCCAAGGTCGCGCTGCTCAATGTCGGCAGCGAAGAGATCAAAGGCAACGACCAGGTGCAGCAGGCTGCCCAGTTGTTGCAACATACTCCTCAAATCAATTATCAAGGTTTTATCGAAGGGGATGAGATTTACCGCGGCAAAGTCGATGTGATTGTCTGCGACGGTTTTGTCGGTAATATTACCCTGAAAACTTCAGAAGGCATTGCCAGACTGTTGATCCATCAGCTTAAGGAAGGGCTGACCCGAGGCTTTTTTGTACGCATGTTGGCCAAATTATTGGCTCCCAGTATTCAAAGCGTGCTCAAACAGATGAACCCCGACCACTATAATGGAGCAAGTCTGATAGGATTGCGCGGAATAGTCGTCAAGAGCCATGGGAATGCGGATGAAACTGCCTATTTACAAGCGATTAGCTTGGCAGTCACTGAAGCAAGACGTCGACTCCCAGAGATGATCAAGCAGCGTCTCGAGTCGATACTTTTAGATATAAACAGCTGATTTCTCCTTATGCATACAAAAATTCTTGGAACTGGCAGTTATCTGCCGGCGCAGGTGCGTAGCAATCAGGATCTGGAAAAAATGGTGGAAACCAGTGACCAGTGGATTGTTGAGCGCACGGGTATTTCTGAGCGTCGGATCGCTGATGCCAGTGAAACGGTTGCCACTATGGGTTATCAGGCGGCGTTGAAGGCCATTGAAATGGCAGGCATCGAAGCCGGCGAACTCGATATGATTATCTGCGGCACCACAAGTGCGGCAAACGCTTTTCCGGCTGCTGCCTGTGAAGTGCAGGCCATGTTGGGGGTTCATACCATCCCCGCATTTGATGTCGCGGCCGCTTGTTCCGGCTTTGTCTACGCGCTGTCGGTTGCCGATCAGTTCGTGAAAACCGGTGCGGCCAAGAAAGTGCTGGTAATAGGCGCCGATGTGCTTTCCAGGCTCTGTGAGCCGGAAGACAGAACCACCATTATTCTCTTTGGTGATGGTGCCGGTGCCGCCGTGGTGGGCGCCAGTGAAGAGCCGGGGATCATCTCTACCCACATCTATGCCGACGGTCGTCATGGTGAACTGCTCAAATGCGCCTTTCCGCCCAGAGCCGGAGAAACCTCCGAGGCTGTAGGCTTTATGACCATGAAGGGCAACGATGTCTTCAAGGTCGCCGTCACTCAGTTATCCCATGTGGTGACAGAAACCCTGAGATTGAATAATGTCGACAAGTCAGAAATAGATTGGTTGGTGCCACACCAGGCCAATTTCCGCATTATTAATGCTACAGCCAAGAAATTGGACATGAGTCTTGATAAAGTGGTGCTGACGCTGGCCAAACATGGCAATACTTCAGCTGCCTCAGTGCCGATTGCACTGGATGAAGCGGTGCGCGATGGCCGCATCAAGCGCGGGCAACTCCTGCTGCTTGAGGCCTTTGGTGCCGGTTTTGCCTGGGGTAGCGCTTTGGTTCGCTTCTGATACTCAGTGCCTACTTGCTTCGCACAAGTGAGTAGGACGTCTCAATGCATACTAGTTGATCTGCCGGGCAGATCAGTAGACTCGGGCAGCGGCATCAGCTTTGCTGCCTGCAATCATAGGTAAATGAATATGGAAAATTTCGCTTTCGTGTTCCCGGGACAAGGTTCTCAGGCTGTAGGCATGCTTGCTGATCTTGCCGAAGGCTATCCGGTCGTGACCGAGACTTTTCGTGAAGCCAGTGAAGTGCTGGGTTACGACTTGTGGCAGCTTGTCCAGCAAGGTCCGGCCGAAACTCTTAACGAGACTGACAAGACCCAGCCTGCCTTGCTGAGTGCCAGTGTCGCTCTGTATCGCGCCTGGCAAGCAGCCGGCAAAGCCGCGCCCAGCGTGATGGCGGGTCATAGCCTAGGTGAATACTCGGCGCTGGTATGTGCCGGGGTGCTCAAGTTTACCGATGCCGTTAAGTTGGTTGAGCTGCGTGGTCAGTTGATGCAACAAGCCGTTCCTGCCGGAACCGGCGCCATGTTTGCCATCATAGGCCTGGATAACGACGCTATTGCCAAGGCCTGTGAAGACAGTGCTGAAGGCGCTGTGGTTAGCCCGGTTAACTACAATAGCCCAGGCCAGGTGGTGATTGCCGGTGAAAAAAACGCAGTTGAGCGCGCCGCCGCAGCTTGCAAGGCTGCAGGCGCCAAAATGGCGGTTGCCTTGCCTGTGAGCGTGCCTTCCCATTGCGCTTTAATGAAGCCCGCTGCCGATAAATTGGCCAGTGCTCTGGGAGATATCGAATTTAACCAGCCGCTAATCCCCGTAATCAACAATGCGGATGTCGCCCAGCCTCAAGATGCTGCTGATATCCGTGATGCCTTGGTTCGTCAGCTATACAGCCCTGTGCGCTGGACCGAAACCGTGGAAGCCATGGCTGCCATGGGCGTCACCGAGCTCTATGAGGTGGGTCCTGGTAAAGTCTTGACCGGGCTTTGCAAACGCATTAACAAATCCCTTACTGCCAAGGCAGTCAACGATGCCGCTTCTTTAGCTGCATTGATCGAATAAGGAGCTTTTCATGAGCGTAACATTAGACTTAACCGGCAAGATTGCCCTGGTTACCGGCGCCAGCCGTGGTATTGGCAAGTCGATTGCCACGACTCTGGCCGAAGCCGGTGCTACAGTATTCGGTACTGCAACCAGTGAGCGCGGCGCCGAAGCCATCTCGGCTTATTTGGGCGATAAGGGCCAGGGTTTGGTGCTGAATGTCACAGATCCACAATCTGTTGAAAATTTATTTGCCTCGATCAAAGAAAAAGCCGGCGATGTTGATATTCTGGTGAACAACGCTGGCATCACCCGTGACAATTTATTGATGCGGATGAAAGAGGATGAGTGGCAGGATATCCTGGACACCAACCTGACATCTCTTTTCAGGTTATCCAAGCCAGTGATGCGCTCAATGATGAAGAAACGTCATGGCCGTATCATCAATATTGGTTCTGTGGTAGGTACCATGGGCAATGCAGGCCAAGTAAATTACTCTGCGGCCAAAGCGGGTTTGATCGGATTTACAAAATCTCTCGCCAGAGAGGTTGCATCTCGTCAAATTACAGTTAATGCTATTGCTCCTGGTTTTATCCAGACAGATATGACGGATGAGCTGACAGAAGATCAGCAACAGGCCATCATGTCCCAGGTTCCAATGGAGCGCTTGGGTCAGGCACAGGAAATTGCCAACGCCGTGCTCTTTTTGGCCTCTGATGCTGCTGCTTACATCACAGGGGAAACCTTGCATGTAAATGGCGGGATGTATATGGTTTAAGGGCGAATGGCAGGGATACTGTCGCAATTGGGTGGTGATCTGCAGCAATTGAGGGCTTAAAATCGTGGTTAGACCACAAATTCTAGGCTTGCAATGTTGGTCAAATCTAATAAACTACTCGCAATCTTACGCAAGTGCGTAATTTGAATAGGAAAGAAAACTAATGAGCAACATCGAAGAACGTGTAAAGAAAATCATCGTAGAGCAACTGGGCGTTAAAGAAGAAGACGTTAAGCCAGCAGCTTCTTTCGTAGACGATCTGGGTGCAGATTCTCTGGACACTGTTGAGTTGGTTATGGCTCTGGAAGAAGAGTTTGATACCGAGATCCCTGATGAGGAAGCTGAGAAAATCACTACCGTTCAGGCAGCGATCGATTACGTTTCCAAGAATCAGTAATCCAGAATTCCAGAAAACAGGCGGCATAATTGCCGCCTGTTTTTGTTTTCGCCCCGTCAGTTTCTGGTTGTACCAGTATCAGCCGATGTATTATCGTGTCTTGTGACCATTCGGCTGCTGGCCGGAGGCAATGGTAGGCTGCAACAGCCTGGCCTATCATGGTAACTCACCCGTTAATCTAAGGTGGACACAGTGACTAAACGTCGAGTTGTTATCACTGGCCTGGGTCTGGTGACCCCGGTCGGCAACACAGTGGACAGCACCTGGCAAGCCTTGCTGGCAGGTCAGAGCGGTATCGCGCCTATCACCAAGTTTGATGCCAGCGAATTCAGCACCCGTTTTTCAGGCTCAGTCAAAGATTTTGACGTAGAGCAGTATCTGTCCCGTAAAGACGCCCGCAAGATGGACCTCTTTATTCAGTATGGTATGGCTGCCGGCATTCAGGCCATGCGTGACTCCGGATTGGAGATGGATAAAGAAGATCCCAGTCGAGTCGGAACCGCTATCGGCGCCGGTATGGGGGGGATGTGGTTGATTGAACAAAACCACAGCGCCTTGATGGCCGGTGGCCCACGTAAAATTTCCCCCTTCTTTGTGCCCAGCACCATTATCAATATGATTGCCGGTCATTTGTCGATCATGTACGGCATGACTGGCCCTAACTTTGCGGTGACAACCGCCTGTACCACTGGGGTGCACAACATAGGTTTCGCAGCCCGTACCATAGCTTATGGCGATGCCGATGTGATGGTGGCCGGTGGCGCGGAAGATGTCACTTGTCCTCTGGGCGTCGGTGGCTTTGCCGCGGCCAAGGCCTTGTCTACCCGTAATGATGCCCCTCAGGCGGCTAGTCGCCCATGGGATAAAGACAGAGACGGCTTTGTTATCGGTGACGGCGCCGGGGTGTTAGTCCTGGAAGAGTATGAGCGCGCCAAGGCTCGCGGTGCCAAGATTTATGCCGAGCTGGTTGGTTTTGGTATGAGCGGCGATGCATTCCATATGACCTCGCCGCCAGCCGATGGTGCCGGCGCTGCGTCTGCCATGAAAAATGCGCTGAGAGATGCAAACCTGGCCCCCGAAAGCATAGGTTATATCAATGCTCACGGTACTTCTACGCCGGCAGGCGATAAGGCCGAAGCGGCGGCAGTGAAGTCTATCTTTGGCGATCATGCCTACAAGCTGATGGTGAGCTCCACCAAATCAATGACGGGGCATTTGCTCGGTGCTGCCGGGGCAGTGGAAACCATTTTCTCCGCGTTGGCTCTTAAAGATCAGGTGGTTCCGCCTACCATCAACTTGGACAACCCGGACCAAGGTTGCGATCTGGACTTTGTTGCCCATACCGCGCGTCAGGCCAAAGTGGAGCATGTGCTATGTAACTCTTTTGGGTTCGGTGGCACCAATGGCTCCTTGCTACTGAAGCGAGTTTAAGGTTACCACTTGTAAAAGCGCCTGATGGCGCTTTTTTTATCTTTAAAATCAGTTAGTCATATTTTAAAGCTAAATCCAGAATTAACCTTTGTTCATCTCTATTGGCATTCTTTGAATATAGCGCCAGAATCCCGCCAAATAATTCTGGAGTTTTCATTATGCTCAATCCTGCAATGTTTCCTGTTATGGCCATGCTTGGGGCGATTGCTGCCAATTTGACCGAGTTGGTACGGGGTGAAAACAGCCGGTGGCAACCAGCGATGGAGATTGGTGTTCGCACTTTTAGTTTGGCCATAGCCGCCTATACCGTGCTTTGGTTTGCCTTACTGACAGCGGCGGTTTATGCCGGCGGCGATGCCGATGTGATGGCCGGGGTAGAGGTGCTGGGCACCTTCCTGGTGGGGATGGGAATTTACTCACTGTTTCATTTGTCCCGTTTTATCAGCAGCAAATTGCAGCTTTGGATCTATCGGCTGGCTTTACCTCTGGTGATTGGCGGAAGTTTCCTGGTATCTAAGTTTGGGTGATCGCGAAATTTTCGCGTACACTCTCAGCCAAGTGCGGTCAGCAGACCGCCAAGCCTGATGAGAGGATCCCATGGCAGGAACAGAGAGACAGATAACCCTGAGGTTTTTGGCCGAGCCCGCAGACGTCAACTTTGGCGGCAAGGTACATGGCGGCGCCGTAATGAAGTGGATTGACTTGGCTGCCTATGCCTGTGCGGCCGGTTGGAGTGGTAAATACTGCATCACGGTTTACGCCGGGGGGATCAGGTTTGTCAAACCCATACATGTGGGCAATATAGTGGAGGTGAGCGCCAAGGTGATCTATACCGGCAGTACCTCCATGCATATAGGTTTGGATGTCAGAGCCGGCGATCCCAAGGATTCAGAACGTCAGTTGACCACTCACTGTATTGTCATCATGGTGGCGGTAGACGATGAAGGTAAACCAACGCCTGTGCCTGAATGGCAGCCGACATCGGCAAGAGACATAGAGCTTAGGGACTCGGCAATCAAGTTGATGGAGATGCGCAAGAAAATCGGTGCGGAAATGGAAGCGCACGTTCATCCTTGAGTGATGATTTCAAGAGCCACATTCGTGGCTCTTTTCTGTATGCGGGATGCTGAGTTTGCCCGTATCAACTTCTCCTTTATGTTGCCTCATGGCAAAATGCGGCTTAAACATCGGCTTGAATTGTCACTCTTGGCTTTACGCCAAAGGCTTTGCAGCATGGTCGGCAATTGGGCCAATCTGTTCCCGCGCATAAATAATCAAGGAAATATCATGGCGAATGTCGCATTTCTCGGTCTAGGTGTTATGGGATATCCCATGGCTGGGCATCTACAAAAACAGGGGCACCAGGTCACTGTTTATAACCGTACTTTCTCCAAGGCTGAAGCCTGGGCGGCAGAGTTTGGCGGGCGCTGCTGCGCGACTCCGGCCCAAGCCGCCGAGGGACAGGATATTGTTTTTGCCTGTGTCGGCAATGATGATGACTTACGCCAGGTCGTACTGGGTGAAGAGGGCGCTGTGCATGGTATGGCTGTGGGCAGTATCTTTGTCGATCACACCACTGCCTCATGCGATGTGGCGCGGGAGTTGGCCGCTTTGCTGGCCGAGAAGGACATCGCTTTTATGGACGCGCCGGTTTCCGGCGGTCAGGCTGGTGCCGAGAATGGAGTGTTGACCATTATGGCCGGCGGCTCTGAGGCGGTATTTTCGCGGGTAAAACCTGTGATGGCTGCCTATGCCCGCTGCGCCGAACTATTGGGAGATGTTGGCGCTGGGCAGTTGACCAAGATGGTCAATCAAATCTGCATCGCCGGGGTGGTACAAGGTTTGGCTGAAGCCATGCATTTTGCCAAGAGCGCCGGGCTAGATGGCGAGAAGGTAGTTGAGGTGATCAGCAAAGGCGCGGCCCAGAGCTGGCAAATGGAAAATCGTCACAAGACCATGCTGAAGGGTGAGTATGATTTTGGATTTGCGGTGGACTGGATGCGCAAAGACTTGGGCATCGCCCTCAATGAAGCTAGACGCAATGGCTCACATCTGCCGCTGACCGCCATGGTCGATCAATTTTACGGTGAAGTACAGGCCATGGGCGGTAACCGCTGGGATACTTCCAGTCTGATGGCTCGTCAGGAAAAGTGTCGCAACAAGTAATCCCCTGATAAGAAAGTCTGAGCTCAGATCCGGGTAAAAAGGCGCGCGTGCGCGCCTGGTTCCGGGGTTATCGCTATTGGTTAATCGGCATTCAGCGACAAAATTGCCTGAGAAGCATCCTGTTTCATCTCTGTCTTGCTGTCCAGCAGGAAGACTCTTTCGGGGGCAACGGCAGCACTGTCTACCAGGAAGGCCTTGATGGCCTGGGCCCTGGCCTGAGCCAGATTGGCCAGCTCATTATTGCTTATCTCTTGGGCGCTGAGCAGTTGGTTGTAAAGGCCCATATGCCATACAGTCAGCAGAGCGTCTTCATCGACTGTTTCACTGCCGGCTTTTTCGGCAAGCTTTTGCTTCACTTTGTCTTTTTCCGCATCGGCATCCTGTTTGAGCTGCTGCTCAAAAAGCGCTACCAGGGTATCAGCAAGCTTACCTTTGGTAGGGAAGCGACTGGCGCTCAGCTCGTCCGGCAGGACCGCAAGCTTGCTGGCCTTGAGCAGTTGCTGCTGCAGTTTTTGTTCTGCCAGCGCCTCACTGTCTTCCCGCAATGCTACGCCGCCTTCAATGCTCAATTGTAGCTTGGGTCGGTCATCCAGCGCCTTGGCCAGCTTGCTCAGCTTATCTTCGGCGTCAGCGTCCAGCGTGGCTATACCGGGTTGGAAAGCGACCAGATTCAGCTCTTCATCGCTGCCAACCAGACCGGCCAGCAAAGAGAAGGGGGCGGTGACAGCCTTGGTGATGACGTTGGTGATGGCGGTCATCACTATGCTGCCGAAGCTGAAACTTGGACTGTCGAGATCTCCTGAAACCTGTAAGCCAAGATCTATTACCCCATGTCTGTCTTGCAAAAGGGCGATAGCCAAGGTAATCGGCAAACTGGTGGCCAGATCGGAATCACTGGGTTTACCCAGCTTGAGCTGATCTATCACCAGATGATTGTCTCCCTTCAGCTGGTTGTCTTCCAGTTGATAGTTGAGCGCTAAAGACAGCTGGCCTTTGTCTATGTAGTAACCGGCATAGGTGCCCGAATAGGGATTTACCGAGGTCAACTCGACACTCTTGAATACCAAATCCAGATCCAGATAGGGTTTCTCCAGCAGCGGATTCACCTCTCCCCTTAGGGTGACTGGAGCATACTTGTCTATCTTGCCCTTGATATCGACACTGGCCTTGGTTCCCGGGGTAGAGGACAGGTGGCTTATCTTGCCTTCCAGCCCTTCGATACCTGAAGCAAAGTTAGGGGTGAGGGAGTTATCGGCAAAATAGGCCGAGCCGCTTTTGATGGCAATGCTGCCGATATCCAGTTTAAATGCCTTATCTGCAGCAGTCTTGGCGGTGTTTTTTTCCTTGGCGGCGGTTTGCTGCGGCGCTTCGTTTGCCTGGCTTTGTTTTGTCTGCGACTGAGCCGCTGAGTTATCACCAAGTGGTTCGGCGCGGATCAGCTCGCCGATATTAGTGCGCTGATCTTCGGTGATCATCACCTTGGCGTATGGCTGTTCCAGCAATATATTGCTGATTTTCAGGCTGTTTGCTTCGGAATCAAAGTTCATCGCATCTATCGTCATATTCTGCCATTTCAGCAGAGGCTCAAATGCCAATCCATCCTTGATAAGCAGTTTGCCAATTGCGGCTTGTCCTTGAAAATGGGCCTTACCCTCGGCGTTGGCAGTGAACTTGCCCTGAGTGCTCAACTTGCCGCTTTCAAGTTGCATATTGAGGTAGGGCGCCAGATAGGGCTGGAACTGTTGCAGCTCCAACTCGGTCAGCGTCAGCTCGGCATTGACAGTACGTGCATTGGCATCTATTGCGCCGGTGGAGCTGAACTGGCCCTGGCTGGTCTCTGGCTGTTTTTGGGCATCAGAACTCAGTGCCAGTTGCACCTGGTAGTCTATGTTTCCTTCGAGATCGGAACGCACAGGACCTGTGGTGATATCCAAAGGGTAAACACGCCAGTGGACACCATTGCTTTGCTGCTGCTCAAACAGATTGAGATCTGTATCCTTGAGACTGATTTTGCCAATACTCAGTAGCCATTGTTTGTCTTGCTCCAGAGTTTTGTTTGGCTCTTTGGCTGTATGCGCTGTGGCCTTATCTTGCACTGTGGCTTTTTCTTTCGCTGTGGCCTTATTTAGTGCCTCGGTTTCAGTTGCCGTCTCTGGTTGGGCTAGTGCTGGTTCCACTTGCGCCTTGGCCGCTATGTCATTCGGCTTGGCATGTGTGGCAGGCAGGGCGGGCATAAAGAGCTGTTGTAGATCCAGGCCTTGCTTATCCAGGCGGGCATAGGCCCACAGGCCTTGCAGCGCCAGTTCGTCGACATTAACACTCTGGTTGTCGCCGTCCACGCGAATGTTATCCAGTGCCAACAGTGGCAGCTTGACTCTGGCTTGCTGTTGGTCGGAGAACAGCAGGTTTTCCAGAATAAACCTGCCCTTGTGGGTACTGTAATGCAGTTGGTCTTGTTGCTGTTTCAACTGGTACTGGCTTTGGAAGCTGAGTTCACCGTCACTGAGTTTGGCGGCAATAAGCCCATTGGCAAACGGCCAGAAGGGCAGCAGGGAAATTTTGGCCAGTTGCAGCTCGCCGGTGATTTCGAGAGGCTGCAGCTGAAACTGGCCTTGAGTCTGTAATTGTCCGTTATCGCCGCCGGTCAACGACAGGGCATAGCGGTTGGCATCTTTCGCCAGTACCGGTTTGTTTTCGTCTTCCGGCAGGCTGAGGCTATAGGCCTTGGTATCCAAAGCTTGCAGGCTGAAATTAAGCTTGTCGTAACTGAGCTCTGTATTGGCGACCTTATCCATATAAGCGAACTTACCCTCTGTCACCCGGATATCCCGGGCAATGACTCTGGGCAGTTCAGAGGCGTCTTCTGTAGCCTCGGCTTGCGGTGTTTGCTCGGCTTCAAGGTGGGCGAGTATATCGCTGAAGTTGAATTGAGCTTGGCCATTCTTTGACGCAAGCCTTTGCAGCTTCACTTGTGGATAAGCGAGGTGGATGTGATCTATGGCTATGGCCCCTTGGGTCAGCGAGCGCCAAAATGCCAGCTCCAACTCAAGCTGCGTGAAAGACATAAATACTTGCTGTGGGTCGCTCTCCTGCAGGGCGAAATTATCCAGGCGGACTCTGAGAAGGAAAGGGTTGATGCTGATATCGCCCAGGCTGGCCTGACGGCCGAGCAGCTGTTGCAATTGCTTTGGGGTTTGCGACTTTATCACCCAGGGAGCAAGCCCACCAAGCAGCAGAGCGTAGAGGCTATACCCGAGGAGCAGATAGACGCTTGTCTTGATGGCGAGTGGTGCCCGGCGAAAGCGGGAAAAGAGCTGAGTCAGCACATTGGGCATAACGGTGTGAGATCCCTTGAAGCAGGTTTGCAGCAAAAAGTTGGCGTTATTCTAACGCGTATTCGGCATGCTTTGTAAGTCACTTCTGAATCTATAATCTCTGTTATCCGGCCTTATACATGCATGATACAAAAAGAAAACATTGCTAATTAAAGCTGCAATAATCAAGAATTTTTCGCTGAACATTTCATTCGTAAAAGGGCGATATTCAAGTTTGGAAATATTCGGGATGTTGCGGGTCAACATCGTAAACCTCAAACCTCAAACCTCAAACCTCAAACCATAGCTGCTGTTCGTTACCTATCCTTTGGTGCTGTTGTAGGTGATGGCAGCGATAATGGCGCCGCAGGGATCCTTGATCCAGCAAAATCGGCCTACTTGGGGAATATCTTCCGGACCATAAAGAATATCGCCTCCTAACTCTTTGGCCTTGATGGCGACGGCGTCGACATCTTTCACGGTAATATAGCCGGTCCAGTTGCTTGGCATGGCCGGCGCCGGGCTGTCAGTGATGCCACCTATGCTGATGCCGTCATTTTCTATAATGTGGTAGGGGCCTTGTGGTAACTGCATTTTTTTGAAACTCCATCCAAAAATCTCACCGTAAAACCGCATCGCCTGTTCGGAGTCACTGGCGGTCAGCTCGTGCCAGCTTAAGGCTCCATGGGTGGTAAAAGGGGAGTTCATCGATAGGTTCTCCTGAAGCAGAGAGGCTGAAATCGCGCTTTTTTAGCGATTAAACCTAGTTTATCAAACCTGTGGTGAGTTCAGTTTTGAGTGTAGCCGAATCAACCGTATTTTGTGGTTTTCTTCGATATGACGCCGTAAATGTATTAGGCATCAATGCCTTTAAAGTGAGTAACAGTGGTTGTGATACAAGTCCTGAAAGCAGATTTGAATATGATGCTCCTCAGCCTGGGGCTATTTTGAGACTGGTTTGCACCTTTCTTAACCATTTAATAGCGGATAGCTTTCTTGCCTTTGTGAGCATCAATAGGGCCTTGCTCATCAAATAACAGGATTCTTTCTGGTGTCGGTTGGGATATCTATCGTTTTTGCTGCGCATCTACGCTGGGGGATTCCTGCGCCATTATTCAAAGGCTGATTTAGGCTGTTCCGGGCAAAGGATTGCAACGTTCAGCGCGATAAATAGGGCCGTTTAGTCGGACAAAGTCAGTTATCAATAGGTATTAAGTGGACACTTAGGTATTCTATTATTAACTTTTAAGTTGACTTGATGGCGTTATGGATATCAGTACTGCTTTGCAACGGCTACATCGTTTTGACCTTCAAGGTATCTATGTTTACACCAAAGGGAATCTCAGGCGAGTGTTTTTCGATGATACCCAGGAAGCATTCAAACAAAGCCTGTCGAGGTTGATAAAGCAGGGGATCCTGGAAAGGCCCTGCCGTGGTGTATACCTGTTTGCGCTGAGTCGACGAGATAGTTATGCGGTGGAGCATATCGCCTGTGCACTGCGGCGCGGTGAGTATAACTATGTTTCGCTGGAATCGGCTTTGTCTGAATACGGGGTGATTTCGCAGATCCCCATCAGCTATCTTACTGTGATGACTACGGGGCGAAAGGGTATCTTCAAGACTCCTTATGGCACTATCGAATTTACCCATACCAAGCGCGATGACATGGATATTTTGTACAATACCATCAAAGTTCAGCAAAGGCCGCTGCGTATGGCTACACAAGCAACTGCCCTGAGAGATCTGAAACGAGTTGGCCGAAACTTACATATGTTGATAGATGAGGATTGAACTTCATTTGCTTAGCTGGATATGACACTGTTTTGGGTGGTGTTTCATCGCCTTTTGCAAGCAAATTCTTCGGCAACAAAAAACAAGATTGTTGCACACTGATGACAATTGGTACCGATATACGAATGAGTTTCTTTTATAATCATAAAGTTAACTTGCGCTTTTCTATTGTTGGCAGATCGGCTAAATTATCCCAAAGGCTTCGAAGAAACAGAGCTACACGATAAGGCCGACAATAATAAGGTGGGTTGAAGTTGATATCCGTATATTTGGTGGATGACCATGAGTTGGTCAGAACCGGGATCCGCCGGATCCTTGAAGATGAAAAAGGCATTAAAGTTGTAGGAGAAGCCGGTGATGGTGAAGCTGCTGTGCAGTGGAGCAGGCAGAATGAAGCCGATGTGATTTTGATGGATATGAATATGCCCGGAATAGGGGGGCTTGAAGCTACCCGGAAAATTCTGCGTTATCAGCCTCATGCCAGAATCATAGTATTGACTATCCACTCAGAGGATCCTTTCCCGACCAAGGTGATGCAAGCCGGTGCTTCCGGTTATTTGACCAAGGGAGCCAAGCCGCCTGAGGTGATTCAAGCCATTCGGCAAGTTGCTCACGGTCAGCGATATTTGTCACCGGAAATTGCTCAGCAGATGGCCTTGAGCCAGTTTGATCAGACTGATGAGAACCCCTTCAAGTCGCTGTCAGAGCGGGAACTGCAGATCATGATGATGATCACCAATGGTGAGAAGGTCAATGATATCTCCGAGCAGTTGAACCTCAGTCCCAAGACGGTTAACAGCTACCGCTATCGCTTGTTCGCCAAACTGGGGATCAGCGGCGATGTGGAGCTGACCCGATTGGCGATTCGGTATAAAATGCTCGACACCGGGCAGTTCTGATTTACATAGGGAGCCACGGCTCCCTCTTTCTTTGTTGTTTTCTGTCCCTGAAATCTTTATCTCTTCAGCCGTTATTTATAGAGTGGGTTCATGCCGCAGGAATTCAATCCCAAGCTTTTTCTTAAAAATCTGACCTCAGCACCGGGCGTCTATCGTATGTACGACAGCGGCGGTAGCGTGATTTATGTGGGCAAGGCCAAAGATCTCAAGAAACGGCTCGCATCTTATTTTCGCAAGAATCTCCCTAATGTGAAAACTCAGGCGCTGGTGTCCCATATCGCCAATATCGATGTGACACTGACTCACAGTGAAACCGAAGCACTGATACTGGAAAATGATTACATCAAGCAGTACTTGCCGAAATACAATGTGCTGCTAAGAGATGACAAGTCTTATCCCTTTATCTTATTGAGCCAGCACCGGCATCCCAGGCTCGCCTATCACAGGGGGCCACAGCGGGAGAAAGGGCTGTATTTCGGGCCTTATCCCAATGGTGGTGCGGTGCGTGAAAGTCTGCATTTGATGCAGAAGCTGTTTCCTATTCGTCAGTGTGACGATCTCTATTACAAGTCGCGCTCGCGTCCCTGTTTGCAGTACCAGCTCAAGCGTTGCAGTGCCCCTTGTGTCGGCAAGGTCTCTGATGAGGAATATCAGGAGCAGGTCAAGTTGGCGACCCTGTTTCTCAAGGGCAAGGATCAGCAGGTGCTCAGCGCCTTGGTCAAGAAAATGGAACTGGCGGCCGAGTCCATGGCTTACGAGCAGGCGGCACGCTATCGGGATCAGATCATGGCGCTCAGACGAGTGGCCGAGCAGCAGGAAGTATCATCCAGCCATGGTGACCTTGATGTGATTGGGGTGCACTACGCCTCAGGAGTTGCTTGTTTCCACCTGTTGTTCATTCGCGAGGGCAAGATTTTTGGCAGTCGCAGTTATTACCCTAGCGTGCCGGCGCAAACTGAAATGGCCGAGGTACTCAGAGCCTTTATGCTGCAGTTTTATCTCAACGTCGATATTCAACGTACTATCCCGCGGGAAATTCTCCTGAGTGACAGCTACGAGGAGTTGGAAGAGTTGGAACAGGTGCTGATGGAAGCGCTGAACAAGAAAGTGGCCATCCGCACTCGGGTCAGGGGCGACAGAGCCGGTTATTTGCGTCTGGCCAAGACCAATGCGACCAATGCGGTCAATACCAAGCTGGCTCACCGCAATACGGTGGAGCAAAGATTTCTTCTTCTTGAAGAGGCGCTTGAACAAAGCACCCCGATTAAACGTATGGAGTGCTTTGATATCAGTCATACCATGGGGGAGAGCACTGTGGCCTCCTGCGTGGTGTTCAATCGCGAAGGGCCGGACAAGAGCGAGTATCGGCGCTACAACATCAAGGACATAACTCCCGGAGATGATTATGCGGCGATGAAGCAAGCCTTGACTCGCCGGTTTGATAAGGTCAGTGCCCAAGGTAAGATCCCGGATATCGTGTTTATCGATGGCGGCCTTGGACAACTCAGAATGGCTCAGGAAGTGGTCAACGAGAAGTTTGTCGGAATAGAGGCCGTACCCACGCTTATCGGGGTCGCCAAAGGTGAAAGCCGCAAACCCGGGTTGGAAACCCTTATCTTCGGTGATACCGAAGAGAGCTTTTCACTGCCGGATGATTCGCCGGCGCTGCATCTTATTCAACATATTCGCGATGAATCCCACAGGTTTGCGATTACCGGTCATAGGAATAAACGTCAAAAGACCCGCAACACCTCAAGCTTGGAGTCTATTCCTGGGATTGGCCCGAAAAGACGCAAGGCTTTGCTGCAATATCTGGGCGGATTACAACAAGTGAAGGGGGCAAGTGTGGCAGAACTGGCAAAAGTGCCCGGGATCAGTCCAGAAATGGCTCAAACGATACACGATGCATTGCGGGGGTAGTAAAAATCAGGCAAGATTGGCGCTGCTTTTGATTATTTGGTTTTATCATGCCGTTTAATATACCCATCGCCCTTACCTGGTTTAGGTTGTTCTTACTGCCTGTTTTTGTTCTGGTATTTTACTTTCCGTACACTTGGGCACCGTTTGTTGCTGCATTTGTTTTCTGGCTTGCAGCTATTACTGACGCCTTGGATGGGTATGCGGCCCGTAAACTGGAGCAGTCCACTCGTTTCGGCGCCTTCCTTGACCCAGTAGCCGATAAGCTAATGGTGACCACGGCTTTGGTGCTATTGGTCGAAGACTACAACACTATCTGGCTGACCCTGCCGGCTATGTTTATGATAGGACGTGAGTTGGTGATATCGGCACTGCGTGAGTGGATGGCAGAGATAGGTAAACGCGGTGCTGTGGCGGTATCCTGGATCGGCAAGTACAAGACTGCTGCTCAGATGGTGGCAATTATCGGCCTTATCTGGAAGCAGGGTGATTGGATGATATATGCCGCTTACGCCTTGCTGTATGTGGCGGCTTTCTTAACCTTCTGGTCGATGATCAGCTATATCAAGGCCGCCTGGAAGGATCTGATAGCCGGTTAAAAGGCGCTAATTTGTACCTGGTTGCACAATAATGTTTCGATAAGATTATTTAGTGTCCAAGCAAACAGTTAAGCACTAATTCTTCGTTGACAGTCGGGGTTAAAAGCGTAAAATGCCAATCCGTAGTCAGGGCGGGCTCTGAATACAAAGCAAGAAAAGTGATGCGACATTAGCTCAGTTGGTAGAGCGGTACCTTGCCAAGGTACAGGTCATCGGTTCGAACCCGATATGTCGCTCCAATCTTACATGGCACTCAGATGCTGTGATCCCAAGAAGGCGCGATGGCAGAATGGCTATGCTGCGGATTGCAAATCCGTCGATCTCGGTTCGACTCCGGGTCGCGCCTCCAAATTTAGTCCTCCTTATTGAATTCCCTTAAAGTCACTCCAAGCAAACTTAGTACTTGTTTTCAGGCCAAGCTTACGTCCGTAATGGCGGCTGACTTATATCAGATCCAATCCCGGCCCAAACTTCAGATACAAGCATCAGTATCGTTACCTTTGGCTGAAAACAGGCATCGCCTTTTGTGAAGGGGCAGAGATCCTGCCCCGAGAACGGATTAATCTTGCTGTAGTGCCTGCTTCAGTGATGGGGAAGCTTTAAAGCTTGGCTGGTTGCTGCCGGCAATCTCCAAGGGTTCGCCTGTTTGTGGGTTACGACCGTTGCGGGGAAGGTGGTATCTGAGTTCGAAAGTGCCGAATTGCGGCAGATAAACCTTTTCACCTTCACTGAGAGCCTGGGTAAGGCTGGCGAGAATATGTTGCAGTTGTACTTTGGCCTGAGCCTTTGAGATCTGTTGTCTTTCGGCCATCTCCCGAATGAGCATTTGTCTGTTCATTATATTGCCTGTTACTACTTTGGCAGGATTTTATATCAGAATAAGCTTTATGATCACAGGCTTGTGCTGATAACTGGTTAATTATCAATCGCTAATAATAAGTTGCCTGTTAATGCCCCATGTTAATCAACGGCTATTCAGCCCGTTGTTTGCAAAATATCATCGAATCACAGCGCATATTTGCCATAATTGAGTTTATGTCCCGGGAGGCCGATATGACAAAGTGCGTGTTAATGCCTTTACTGATCATTGTGCTCCTCTGCAGTGCGGTCTTTACAGTGAAAGCCGATGATGCCGCGCTCAGGACCCTGAATAATCAGTTGCAGTTGCTGGCTCTGCTGCCAGAAGGGCAAGAGTTTGCCGAAGATTTACGTTCCATGAGCCGTGGTGATCTCAATCTACAGCTGGAGTTGCGTGAGGGCATAGAACAGGATATTGCGTATTTCTGGAAGCGCCGCGGCGTTCCTTTGGCCTTCAACACGCTAGCTTCTGATGCGGATTCGCTCAGCCGAGCGCTGGCGCTGGAACCTCAGGGGGATGATTATCTGGCAACCAGCAGCCGGATACGCTATTTGATCTGGCTCGCAGAGCGGCATCAATGGCCTAGGTTGGATCCCGGAGGTTGGTTACGCCCAGGTGATAGCCATCTGCTGATCCCGACGATTGCCAGGCGTTTATATTGGCTTGGCGATCTTGAGGAGACTCCGGGAGAAAACAAGGTTTATTCACCGCAGTTGGCTTCGGCGGTAGAAGTGTTTCAGTCCCGCCACGGGCTTAAAACCGATGCCATCATAGGACCAGATACACTGCGTTGGCTCAATACTGAACCATTGCAACGTGCCCGCATGCTGGCCAGCAACTTCGTCGCTCGCACCGTTTATAAACAGCAGTTGGGGAAGCGTTACCTGTTGGTGAATATCCCGGCGTTTGAGTTGACTCTGGTGGATGACAACCAGGTGCAACTACGATCCAAAGTCATAGTCGGTAAACCTTATCGTCAAACCCCACTGCTCAGCAGTGAGATATCCAACATTGTTTTGAATCCAACCTGGACTGTGCCAAGGGGCATATTGAGGCGCGACTTACTGCCGCAGATCCGTAAAGACGGTGAATATCTGCAGCAGCGGCATTTCAATGTCTATGATTATCAGGGCAATAAAGTTGAAGAGAGTGCCGAAGCCTGGCAAAAAGAGGCGAGAGGCCGTTTCCCTTATCGGTTGGTGCAGCAACCGGGTGCCGATAATGCCCTGGGGCGTTACAAATTTCATTTCAGCAATGGCTTTAGTGTTTATCTGCATGACACACCGGACAAGCATCTGTTTGCCAGGGCCAATCGCGCCCTATCTTCAGGTTGTATTCGGGTCGACAAGGTGGAAGAGTTGGCGTCCTGGATGGCTAATAATCTGGTGCGGGATAAGAGAAGCTGGCAACGGATGCAGAGTGATTATCACACCACTCAATGGTTTGCATTTGAACAGCGACTGCCTGTTCATCTGGTTTATTGGACAGCCTGGATAGATGAGCGGGAAAGAGCGCAATTTCGCAGCGACATCTATCAGTTGAGCCCGGGGGTTAAGGTGGCTACTGAGGCACAGACGAGATTGGATACTGAATGGGCTAACAAGCCCGAGCTGCGGTCGGGGAGTGAAGCGCATTTGTTAGGCCCTTGAGGTATACCGGCATTATCATCAACTGATTTTTTTGCCGCATTGACCGAACGTTAAGCCTGTCGCATTAACTTAATATGGCACAAGGAATTATCCCATTTTTCGCCTGCTCCCCGAGAAAAGTTTACCTGCGCTGGGGCCAAATCGGCGCTTGACCTTGGCGTTAATCCCGTATAATTTGCCGCCTTGTGGTTGTTTTTTGTGCAAGGTGAATAAGTGTCAGTAGTATGTCCTGCCCGTAGGCAGTTGTTGATGGGTCTTGGTGGCGCGGCAATGGTTTCTATGCTTCCTTCAAAAGCGATGGCGAGTCGGTCTACCAAAGGTAGTCGATACCTGAGTTTTTATAATCGCCATACAGGGGAGCGTGGTGATGGGACTTATTGGAAAGACGGTCATTATCAGAGTAGCACTCTGTCTCAGTTCAGCCATCTGCTTAGGGATCATAGGCAGAACCTGGCGGCTCCCATGGATAAACGTCTGTTCGATCTTCTGTTCAATTTGCAGCAGACGTTGTCGATTTCTGAAGAGATCCACGTGATTTCAGGTTATCGTTCGCCTAAAACCAACGCCATGTTGGCCGGTAAGAGTAGCGGTGTAGCCAAGAAGAGTTACCATATGCGGGGTATGGCGATGGATATCGCGATACCCGGTGTTAAACTTCAGACTTTGCGTGAGGCTGCCCTGTCATTAAAACTAGGGGGAGTCGGTTATTATCCGAAGTCGGGATTTGTCCACATTGACTGCGGGCCGGTGCGCAGTTGGTAGGTTTTTCTACCATAGAAAGATCGGTTTCTGCCCTGCGGATAAAGCTCTGTTCGCGGGGTTTTCTGTCTTCCAGCAGTGCCATCAACTCGCTGAATTGGAATCTGAGACGTAACAGTTCGCGAGTTTGTTGCCAGTCGGCGACCAAGGTGTTGAGTCTGTCATAAAAAAGGGCATCTGAGCTCAATTGCTCGATAAGATCCGGACAACTGCAGGCACGCATCAGGTGTAACAGATGGCCGCTTTTCTGCTGATTACAGGCGAGAAACTCCAATAAAATCAGGTCGAGCTTCTCTTGTTGAAAGGGAGCATGTTCGATCAGGTAATGGAGTTCCGCGGCTAGTTTATAGCACAGGCTATCATCCCGTATCAGTTGCTGCAGATTGGCGTTCATCGGCCTGCTTCATGTAATAAAACCAGATTACTGAAAGCAGGGTAGCAGCAGCTGGATGGAAAAATTGTGATCTCGATCAGGGTAAAACTTCTGCTAAGCAATGGCTTTTCGTAATGATTACAGATGTTACAGATGAGCAACAGCAGGATAGTGGGGAAGTAGGTTTTGCTTTTACCTTTAAAGGCCAAATCAACTTGTTTGTTTTGTTGTCTTTGTGCTAGTATTCGCCCGCTTTATATGAAGGCAGCTATTGGTCGAAAATAGTTGCCAGTTATTGACTATTTAAAGAGTATTATTATGTCTTACACTATTCCAGCACAAACCCGCACTGAGATTGGGAAAGGTTCGAGCCGCCGCCTGCGTCGTGACGGGAAAGTTCCAGGTGTTATCTATGGCGCCGGCAAAGAAGCCGTTGCTATCGTGTTTGAACACAAAGATATCATCAACATCCAAACCAACGAAGACTTCTATACCAGCGATCTGACTATAGTTCTGGACGGTAAAGAAGTTAAAGTACGTGCCCAGGCTATGCAGCGTCACGTATTCAAGCCAATGATTGAGCACGTAGACTTCGTTTACGCTTAATCGATAATTGGATGTTGAAAAAGCGCCCTGAGGGCGCTTTTTTTATGTCTGTATTCTAACTTTTAAGTCAGAATCGCATGTTTATGTCCGGTAAGTCGCCGCGGCCTGCAAGGTTGGTATCTGCTGCCGAGAGGTGTTTACCGCTTAAAGATCAAAGCTGTAGTAGATATCCAGAGACTGGCCCAGAGTGCCGGATACACTTTCCAGATAGAGCTGCGACAACAGATAGTAACGGACTGTCATCTCATAGCCTGGGTTGAATACACCGACACCGTATTTGATCATTAGATCTTTGCCTATATAGCCACTGATGGCGACTTTACCATCATCATTGGTATCCAACTGCACATTGGAGAAACCAAACATCTCCACCAGCCCAGCAGCTGTGTCACCCAAGGTAGAAATGGCGCCACCATCAACCTGGGAGCTCAGCGACAGCGCGGCGCCCATCATCAGTGAGTTGTTCTGTTCGTTTCCTGCACCAAAACCTTTCCCCTGAACGATATAGGAAATGATCTCCGCCTGCTCCTTGGCCGGGTTGGAGAATAGGGTCACTATTGGCTTTTTGGGGGTACCCGTAATCCGTACCCCGGCGGTAATATCTTCATCGCGGATCTCCCGAATGGCTTCGATATTGAGGTTGGGGATCTGCATAGGCCCTACAAACTGTACCGCACCTGTGGCAATTTTCAGCGTCTGACCCATGAATTTATAGCTGCCGTTAACCACCTTGATATCACCAAAGAGTTGCGGCGGCTTTTGGGGCGCTTGTTGCATGCGCAAGGTACCCACCAACATCCCTTTGAGACCCATACCATCGATAGCCAGCTTATCACCGACATCTATGTTCAAATTGGCACTCAGGGCCATGGGCGATGCTTTGACTTCCTGCTCCGAAATGGAGTCACTGAACACCACATCGGATGATACGCTCACTCCGCCGGCTGGCAGTTGCACCACCTTGATGTTGCCGGAAGGTACCTTTATCTCGCCCGAGATATCGAGCGCGTCCGGGCTGAAATGGAGTTGAATATCCGGACTGATATTGACAATGGCCAGCGGCGGTTGAATAACGCCGAGTTCTTGTCCCTTGAGCTGGATATCGCCACTGAATTGACCCTGTGGCCAGCGCAACTGACCACTGAGATTGGCTTGGCCGCTGCCCATCATCCATTGGCCCTGGAGCTCGGCGGTTTGGCCGACAAAAGCCAGGTCCAGGGAGATTTGCTCCAGTTTAGTCGGGTTGGCTGTGCTAGCCAGGGCACCTTCACGCAGACTGAGCTGGCCGCTGAGTTCGGGGTTGTTGAGGCTGCCAGCCAATGTTAAGTTGGCTGCGAGTAAACCCTCAATGGTTTCGAGCTGCGGCATAAACTGACCAAGCAGTTGCAGGTTGACCTGGTCAATATTGACGTAACCACTGAGGCTTCTATCCGGAGTTACCTTGATATCCAACTGGCTTTCCCAGCGGGCTAGAGCATCGGAATTGAACAGAATATGGCTTCTCAGTGCATCATCGTCCAAGGTGGCCTTGAGTGTCAGTGCCTGATAGTCGATGCTGGCGCTGGCTTGCTGTTTGCGTTTAAGGCTTACCGTTCCGGGGGCCAACTGGAAGTTGAGCTGGCCCTGTGGACGCGCGCCGGGTTTCCAGGCGACGGCGGCATCCATCGAGGCATCGCCCTGCCAAGTGAAGCGCTCGGGTAACAGCTTGGCCAGCAGTTGCCCAGGTTGCCCTTGATAGTGCAACTTGGCTTCACCCTTGTCGGCCAGGCTGACATTATCGGTCAGGCAGAGTCGGCTGGATGGATGGCTTAAACAAAAGGCGCTGAGCTCGCCTCGGCTTTGCTTGAGATCCCAGTCCAGTGACGCAGTTTGTTCAAGTTGCCAGAGTCCCAGAACGGATCCCAAGTTGAATTTGCTAAGTTCTATGTTGGCCTTTTGTTTGGTGAGATCCAGTTTACTGTGGATGGCAGTATCCAGTTGCAAATCGCCCCGGGTTTCCAGTCCCAGTTTCTGCCGCTGTTCATTGCCCTTGGCCCTGAGAGTGATGCCATCAAGATGAATTCCTGCGCCGTCAAACTCACCTGTTTTCAGCGACAAGGCAAACTCATGCAGATCCAGTGGTGCATAGAGCGCCTTGAGTTGGCTGCCACTGAGGTTGAGATCGCCAAATCTGATGCTCTGGGTCTGGGCCCTTAGCTGTACCTGTGGGTGTTTGGCATCTCCCACCACTTGGATATCGGCAGTTAACGCACCAAACGCATCGGGATGCCAGAGATTGAAATCGGGCACGTCCAATGTGGCACTGAGATCCCATTGCTCTTTGGCGCTGCCGGAAAGGTCCAGGCGGGTATTGAGTGCCCGCAGCGATAATCCCTGGCTGCTGAGCTCAAGCGAATCATCTATCTCCAGATCGCCAGTCAGTTCAAACGGCAGGCGGTCCAATAAGCCATGAAGTTGAGCCTGTTTGAGACTCACTCGCCATTTGCCGTCCTGCCAACTGCCACGAGTGGCAAGCTGGCCGCTAATATCGCTGGATGGGATCACCGGCGTATCTTCAGCCTGACTTTCATCAGATTTGCTTTCGTCAGCTTGGCTTTGTGCACTGACTGCTTCGCTGTCGCTGGTGTTATTATTTTGGGTGATTTGGCTATTTGCTTCTTTTTCTTTGGCAGTTTCCTTCGCTGTCGGCAGAGTTATCGCGCCGCTGTTGAAATGTGAAAGTTCGAGCTTTGCATCCCAGGCTATGGCTTGGGCATAATCCAGCGTCCCCAGAAGCATTACTTTACCGGCACTGCTGTCACCGCTGAACTCTTCAATCTTGAGTCTTTGGCCTCGATGTACCAGGCGGGTATTGAGGTTTAGTTCGGGGTAGAAGGGGGTACTTAGTTGTGTAACCAGGCTGGCGCTTTGTTGCTTGAGGTCGCCGCGACTTTCCAGCTCTAGTCCGTTGACACTGTACTGAGCAAGGTCAAAGGGCCAGTGCAGTTCTCCTTCTGAGATATTCAGTGAATAGGGCAGTTCCGGTTTGGTGAGGTTGACACTGGCATTGAGCGCCAGGCTCTGCTTGCCACTGAGTTTGGCCTTAAGCTGCAAGTCGCTGAAATCACCTTTGAGGGTGAGATCCAGCTGTTGCTGCTCGAGTCCCGGTAGTTCAGGTAAACGCTGTAACTCCAGTTGCGCCGTCAGTGCCATGGGCCAGTGCTTATCCAGAGTCAGTTCACCTTCCAGCGACAGACTGGCATCAGTGTGTTTGGCATAAAGCTCGTTGACTCGCAGCTCGGCGTCTATGTAGCTGGCGCTGAGACGCAGCTCCTGGAAGTTGTCATCTCTACCCATAATTTGCAGACGCGAGTTCAGCAATTCGGCATGTTTTAAATAGATGGGGAAAGGCATGGCAACCTTTGGCATGTTCGCCAGCACCCATTGTTCAGTCTCGGTTTTTTGCGCCGCTTTTTGTTGCTTAGCCGCGGCGGCTGATTTGTCTTTGTCTGCCGCTTGCGCTTCTGGCGAATTTGACTCCGGGAGCAGCACGCTGAGCCCGCGGCTCTCAAGCTGGATGACTTGTAATCCACTTTCCTGCCAATTGGCTGCGGTATTCAATGCCGCAGCATCAAAGTGCATCTCATCGACCCGCACTTGAATATCCGTGAGGCTTGCTTGTTTCAGGCTGATGCCAAAGGGCAGTATCAGCTCTTCCGAGCTTGGCGTTTCTTCCTCTGCCTCTGAATCTGAGGCTAAGGCCTGGGTGTCTATGTTGACCCGGGTTGTTGTTAACTCCAGGGTGTCGACACATAACTGTTTTTGCAAAAGGCAGGCCGGTTGCCAGGCAAGGGTCAAGGCATCCGCACCGACACTGATACCATCCATCTGCCAGTGTACCTGTTTGAGTTGCAGCTCCCGGTTCAGGGTGCCGGAAGCATATTCCAGCTCCAGATCCGGCACCAGAGCACTGGCAATAAATATCGCCAGATGGCTACCGGGCGCCGTGCCCAGCAAGAGTGCCAATAGCACCAGCAAGCCGAGCGGAATGTACAAGAGGGTACGGGTAGACCACTTCAGCCACTTGAGCCAACGGGGAGACGGTTTCTTTGCCATTTGTTTGTTGCTTGAGTTGGGTTCCTGTTGCATCGGGGGTTGGCTCATAATTCTGTCCCCATGGTAAGGTGAATACGCCAGGGTCTGTCTTCGGCATCGGATTCGTGCAAGCCAAAGCCCACATCCAGTTTGATGGGACCTATGGGGGATATCCAGTGAATACCACCACCTACAGAAACCACAGGATCAAATTGATTGACATCAAAGGCGTTACCTGCGTCGACAAAGGTGCCCACGCGCCAGCTTGGGGTCAGGTAATATTGATACTCCAGGCTGCCGACTGCCAGGTAGCGGCCACCGACAACTTCCCGAGACAGGCCGCCTTTGTCATTGGTGTAATCCAGGTGGGGGCCGAGCTCTTGGTAGCTGTAACCACGAATACTCTGATCGCCACCGGCAAAATAACGCAATGAGGGAGGAATGATTGCCAGATCGCCTTCGGCTGCCAGGTTGACCCCGAGATCGAGCCGGGAGACAAATCTGTGCTTGTCAAAGAAAGTCTCAATCCATTTGAACTTGGCCTGCATCCGGGTCAGGCGAACATCTGAACCCAGCGAAGGATCGGCATATTCAATGCTATAAAGTTGCCTGAAACCCGACTTGGGGTCCAGGCTATTGTCGCCGCGGCTGGTCTTCGATAGCGTGGTGCCAAACAACAGGAATTGTGGGTCATAATCAACGCCCGACTGGGTATAGCTTTCCTGGATTGCCTCCAGCGAGTAATTGAGAAGCCAACCGTTATTGAGCCGCTTGCTGCGGCCAACTCCGAAAAGCTTCTTGGTCGATTCCAACTGACCTGTGTTGCTAAAGTCCCTATCCTCTGGCACATAGTCTTGGGTCACACCGTATTTGTCCCTCAGCAGGCCGACACGGATCTTGAGCTGGTCATCCAAAGGGTGAGTCAGGGGGATGGTATAAGTCGAGAGGAATTTGGGTCTGTCTCTCGACCATTCTATACTGGTTTCCTGAGAGTGGCCGTAACTGTTGAGCTGCGGAGTACGCCAGGTCACTCTGACTCTGGGATCCAGATTACTGTCTGTACTGGAGCCGATATCAGCACCCAGACCCAGTTCTATAGAATGATCCGGTCTTGGGCTCAGTTCGACCCGCACAGGTATGCTGTCTTCAGTCAACTTGTCAATTTGAGGTAACACTTTGATATTGGAAAAATAGCCGGTATCCAACAATTCTTGATTAAGCTGTGTGACTTTGCGGGTACTGTAGGGGGCGCCGGGTTGGAATGGCACCAAATCTTCGAGCAATTGCGGCTGCAGGCTGTGGCCCTCAAAGCTCACCTCGCCAAACTGGTAACGCTTGCCCGAGTCAAAATACAGGTTGAGTTGTGCCAGATTGAGATCGCGATTCACCCGGATCTCCGATTTCTGATAATGGCCGTCAAAATAGCCGCGAGCCAGCGCCAGCGATATTAGCTGCGATTTTATCTGTTCATAATCGCCGTGGTTGAGGGGATCGCCTGGTTTGATCTTGATCTGGCTGAGCCAGCGATTGATCCAGGGGTCGTTGAGCACTTCACCTTCGAGGCGGATATCGACCCATTGCAAACGGGTGACTTCTCCTGGGGTAATTGTAAGCTTGAGCTCCCACGGCCCTTGTTCGTTTTCCTTGATTTCCTGTTCCAGCCTGCCATGGTAATAGCCCATGGATTCCAGCGCGGCCTCGACACTGTCGCTGACATTAAACAGATAGGCACGGCGTTGCACCTTGGATTCAGGAAAGTTACCCAAGTGTGCGCGGATATTTTTCTCAAGCTCGCCCGATACCCCTTCGATGCGGAGATTAAGCAGAGGATCATCGGCGCCATTTGCCCGGGGGCTGGCCAGTATGATCGACGCAAAACTCAGGATATATGCGGGAAAGCGACTGTTTTTGGTCAAGGAAATCAGAACTTTTGTTTAGCGTTACATTATTGCTATTGTCGCCTCAGATCTCGGCTCAGGCAAGTAACAGATTGCCATCCCGACCTAAAATGGTTACAAAGACAGCAGTCGTTAATATGGAAGCAATACAATGAAAACAAAAATAAAAAATCTAAGTCTGAGCCTGGGACTCCTGCTGGGAGGTATGATGTCGGTTCAGGCTGCAGAGGTGCCGTTTGCAATTGCCATTCACGGCGGCGCCGGCACCATATCCAAGGCGGCTTTGACTGAAGAGCAGCAAAAAGCCTACCGTGACAAACTTACCGAAGCCGTCAATGCCGGTTATAAGGTGTTGGATAAGGGCGGCGCCAGCATGGAAGCGGTGCAGGCCGCCATCAGAGTGCTGGAAGACAGCCCTTTATTCAATGCCGGTATTGGCGCCGTGTATACCTTTGATGGCAGTCATGAACTGGATGCCTCCATCATGGATGGCAAGAGTATGAATGCCGGTGCCGTTGCCGGGGTTAAACATATACTTCATCCAATCGATCTCGCCAGAGCCGTGATGGACAAGTCAGAACATGTGATGCTCTCGGGAGCGGGCGCCGAGGAGTTCGCCTTGACGATGGGAGTGGAGCTGGTGCCCGGCAACCGTTTTGACAGCAAGGCGCGCTATCAACAGCTTCTCGATGCCAAGGCCAAAATCAACGCCGCCGAAGCCAATAAAGACTTTCAGGCGCGCCTGAGTCCTCTGGATCTCGATTATAAGTTCGGCACCGTCGGCGCAGTGGCATTGGACAAGCAGGGCAATCTGGCGGCAGGGACCTCGACTGGTGGCATGACAGCCAAACGTTATGGCCGTATCGGTGATTCACCTGTGATAGGTGCCGGCACTTATGCCGAGAATGGGGTCTGCGCCGTTTCGGCGACCGGTCACGGTGAGTACTTTATCCGTTTCCATGTGGCCGGTGATATCTGTGCCAGGGCCAAGTACCAGCAAAAATCGATTCTGCAGGCCGCCGATGAAGTGATCAATCAGCGGCTGATCTCTGCCGGCGGCAGTGGCGGGGTGATAGCCATAGACCAAAGAGGCAATGTGGCAACGCCGTTCAATACCGAAGGCATGTACCGTGCCTGGCGCAAGAGCAATCAAGCGGCGGAAGTGATGATCTGGCGAGATAATTAAGGAAGGTGCGAGCAAGTCCCATCTGTGCAC
Source organism: Shewanella sp. BJSY2023SW001 (assembly GCF_047314685.1). Classification (NCBI taxonomy): domain Bacteria; kingdom Pseudomonadati; phylum Pseudomonadota; class Gammaproteobacteria; order Alteromonadales; family Shewanellaceae; genus Shewanella; species Shewanella sp. BJSY2023SW001. The sequence goes on along the minus strand of NZ_JBKORF010000066.1, from coordinate 118,586 downwards.
CGCATCGGCTTACAGGCCTGGAAGCAAGGCGTGGTTCGCAGTAAATGGCCCAAGTCCTGTGCAAGAAGCATAAAATTTTGGATTGAGGCAATCGCTGTTGGCTTTAACCCCAAGGGCAAAATATTGGCTACACTGAACAATGAAGCCGTTTTGAACTTGGGGAAAGCTATGGATTCAATAAAAATACGTGATCATATGGACCGTCAGCCAGTGCTGTTGAAGGCGGATATGTCGATAGCCACTGCGGTGGAAAAACTGCTTGAGGCCAATAAGGGCGGGGCGCCCGTGGTGGATGCAGCAGGAAGCCTGGTGGGTTTTTTGTCACAGCAAGACTGCATGGCCGCCATGCTCAAGAGCAGTTATCACTGCGATCTGACCGCCGTGGTGCGCGACTGCATGCGCGCCGATGTCCTTTGGGTCAGGCCGGATGACAGCATGTTGCAGTTGGCCGAGCAGATGCTGGGGCAGAAACCGAAAATATACCCTGTGCTGGAAGATGGTAAGGTGGTGGGCACCATCAACCGTACCAATGTGCTCAAGGCCATGAACAGCTATATGCAGCAGTGTTATTTGACCCCGGCCTGACAACTGCGCTTGATTTGACTGAAATTTGGGCGTTATCAGTCAGTAAGCATACCCAAGACGGCGTATCCTTGTTAGGATCGCCGTTTTTGATCCCCAATGGACACAGGTTTTGAACGCTAAGCTGCACCCTCTCTCCCGCGAATATCTGGATCTCTGCTTTCAGGCCGATGCGGCGCGCATTCGCCGCAGCCTGTTCCGCTTGAAAAAAAGCCCCGACTCAGAAGCCAAACAGCAAAAACTCGCCGAGCTCAGTGAAGCTGCGGTGCAGGCTTATGAAAGGGCGCAGCAAAGGCTGGCAGACAGGCCTGTCATCGCGTATCCGGATGAGCTGCCGGTGTCACAAAAGCGCGATGAAATCGCCTCGGCCATCATCAATCATCAGGTGGTGATAGTGGCCGGTGAGACCGGCTCGGGCAAGACCACTCAGCTGCCCAAAATCTGTCTCGACTTGGGGTTTGGCAGCCGTGGTCTGATTGGTCACACTCAGCCAAGGCGCCTGGCGGCCCGCAGCGTGGCCAGCCGGGTTGCCGATGAACTCAAGACAGAGCTGGGTCAGGCGGTGGGTTTTAAGGTTCGTTTTGCCGATGCGGTTTCCCAGGACTCCTATATCAAGCTGATGACAGACGGTATCCTGCTGGCAGAACTGGCATCGGATAAATGGCTCAGTCAGTATGATTGCCTCATCATAGACGAGGCCCATGAGCGCAGTCTCAACATCGACTTTATTCTGGGTTATCTGAAGCAAATTTTGCAAAAGCGCCCGGATCTCAAGTTGATCATCACCTCGGCCACCATAGATGTGGAGCGCTTTTCCAAGCATTTTGACAATGCGCCCGTGGTGGAAGTGTCCGGCCGCACCTATCCGGTGGAAACCCGCTACCGCCCCCTGTTGCAGGATGACGATGCCGACTTGGATCTGATGGACGGCATCTTTGCCGCCGTCGATGAACTCTGTCGCGAAGGCCCGGGGGACATTCTGATTTTCATGAACGGCGAGCGCGAAATCCGCGATACCGCCGAGCAGCTGAAAAAACGCAACCTGCGCGATACCGAGATCTTGCCGCTTTATGCCCGTTTGTCATACGGCGAGCAGTCCAAGGTATTCAAGCCGCATCCAGGGCGGCGTATTGTACTGGCCACCAACGTGGCCGAAACCTCGCTGACTGTGCCCGGGATCCGCTATGTTATCGACCCAGGTACTGCCAGGATAAGTCGCTACAGCTATCGCACCAAGGTGCAGCGTTTGCCGATTGAGCCCATCTCCCAGGCCAGTGCCAATCAACGCCAGGGACGTTGCGGCAGGGTTGGGCCTGGGATCTGTATCCGCCTCTATGACGAGCAGGACTTTATCAATCGGCCTGAGTTTACCGATCCTGAAATTCTGCGCACCAACCTGGCATCCGTGATCCTGCAGATGCTGGCCATAGGCCTGGGTGACATTGAGGGTTTCCCCTTCATTCAGCCACCGGATCCGCGCCATATCCGCGACGGCTTCCTGCTGCTCGAAGAGTTGCAGGCGGTGAGCAAACACAAAGGGGCGCTGAAACTGACCCCGCTCGGGCGCGATCTGGCGAAGATCCCGGTCGATCCCCGCCTGGCCCGCATGGTGCTTGAAGCCAATAAGCTGGGTTGTCTGCATGAAGTGATGGTGATTGTCGCCGGGTTATCGATTCAGGATCCCCGTGAGCGGCCACATGAGAAGAAACAGGCCGCTGATGAGGCCCACCGCCGTTTTGCCGATAAAGATTCCGACTTTGTTGCCTGGCTCAATCTGTGGCAGTACCTCAAAGAGCAACAGAAGAGCCTGTCATCCAGTCAGTTCCGCAAGCAGGTGAAGGCCGAGTATCTGGCCTATTTGCGTATTCGCGAATGGCAGGATCTCTATGCCCAGCTGCGTCAGAGTGTGCACGACCTCAAGTGGCGCCTCAACAGTCAGGCCGCCGAATATGAGCCACTGCACCAGGCGCTGCTCTCGGGGCTGCTGAGCCATATCGGCTTCAAGGATAAAGACAACGAGTATCTGGGGGCCCGCAACCGACGTTTCTTTGTGTTTCCCGGCTCACCGCTGGCCAAGAAGGGCCCCAAGTGGATTATGGCGGCCGAGCTTACCGAAACATCACGCCTGTTCGCCCGTACCTGCGCCCGCATAGATCCTGTATGGCTCGAGTCTCTGGCGGCGCATCTGGTCAAGAAGCAGCACAACGAGCCCCATTTCGAAGCCAAACAGGGCAGTGTGATCGCCCTGGAAAATCAGGTGCTCTATGGCCTCACCATAGTCAACCGCCGCCGGGTACAGTTTGGCCCGCTGGAGCCGGTTAAGGCTCGGGAAATCTTTATTCGCTCGGCTCTGGCCGAGGGCGAGCTGCGCTGCAATGAAGCCTTCTTCAAGGCCAACCAGGCGTTGCTTGAAGAGGTGGAAGATCTCGAACACAAATCGCGGCGGCGCGACATTCTGGTGGATACCGATGCCTTGTTCGCCTTCTACGATGAACGCATTCCACAAGGGATATACAACCAGCCCAAATTCAACACCTGGTGGAAACAGGCCAGAAGAGAGACCCCTGAGCTGCTCAATTTCAGCCGCGAACTCTTGATGCAAAGGGATGACACCCATGTATCGGCATTGGACTTCCCCGACAGCTGGCAGCAGGGCAACCTCAGCCTCAAGCTGAGTTACCATTTTGAACCGGCGGCCGAGGATGATGGCGTCTCTGTGCTTATTCCGGTGGCGCTGCTCAATCAGTTGGATGAAATCGATTTTGACTGGCAGGTGCCGGGGCTCAGGGAAGAGAAGTGTGTTGCCCTGATCAAGTCCTTGCCCAAACCGCTGCGGCGCAATTTTGTGCCGGCGCCGGACTATGCCCGCGCCTGTGTGCAGGCGATGGAACCTTTTGCCCAGCCTTTGTTGCCCTCCCTGTGCAAACAGCTGCTGAGAATGAGTGGCACCCGTGTCAATCCGGAGGATTTCGATCTCAACGCCATTGCCGACCATCTGAAGATGAACTTCAAGGTGGAAGACGATAAGGGCAAACTCCTGGCTCAGAGCCGGGATCTCGACAGCCTCAAGGCATCATTGCAGGGACAGGTGAACCAAGCGATACGCAAGGTTGCAGACAAGGGCATAGAGCAAAACGCCCTGACCGAATGGAGCTTTGGCGACCTGCCGAAAGAATATCAAAGCCGCAAAGGCAGCTATGAGGTGAAGGCGTTCCCCGCCTTGGTGGATGCCGGTGATACAGTTTCCATCAAATTATTTGATGATGAACAACAGGCGCTTTCCCACCACAGACAAGGGCTGAGAAAGCTGCTGCTTATCAATATTCCATCGCCGGTGAAACATCTACAGCAGGCCTTGCCCAACAAGGCCAAACTGGCGATGTATTTCAATCCGTTCGGCCAGGTGCAAATACTGATAGATGACATTATTGCCGCGGCAATTCAGCAGCTTTTGGATGAGCAGCAGTTGGATATCCGAAGCGCCGATGACTTTGCCAAAGCCAAGGAGATTGTCAGGGCCGAACTCAATGAAACCGCAGCGGTTATCGCTCTCAAGGTAGAGCAGATTTTGACCTTGCACCAGAAGATCCGTAAGCGTCTCAAGGGCAAAATCAGCCTGGATATCGCTTTTGCCATGAGTGATATTCAAAGCCAATTAGATGCCCTGGTGTTCAAGGGATTTGTTGAAGTTTCCGGTTGGCGCCGTCTTGGGGATCTGATCCGCTATCTCAAGGCGATTGAGCTGCGCCTGGACAAGCTGCCGGTGGATCCCAACCGTGACCGTTTGCACCTGCACAGCATTCACAACGCCGAAAAAGAGTTCAAGGCCGCGCTTGCCAAGGTGCCACGCAGCCAGGCGGTACCGGAGGCGCTGGCCGAGGTGCGCTGGATGCTGGAAGAGTACAGGGTCAGCTGTTTTGCCCAGAGTCTGGGCACTGCTTATCCGATATCGGAAAAGCGCATCCTTAACCAGTTGCAGCAGTTTTAACTTAAAATCCAACTGACAGCCGCGTTTGGCTCCTAAAGTGGACGTGATAAAAACCAGGCAGGCCCAGAGCACAGCCAGAACACACAGTGCCTGCTGGTGCCCTCCTGGTACGCGGTCATATTTCCCACGGTGGCTATTGTCGAACGCCGCTTATTCCCCAATCAAAATTACATGTTTTGATTAAGGCTTGGCTCTTATTCCGGCTGTTGTTCTCCTTGCCTTCAATAGCCGAAGTTTGCAGCCTTGGACCAATGTTTTTTCACTTCAGTCTCGATAAAGGCTTGCTTCTCCTCGGTCAGTTTCTCCAGCTCCACGCCTATGGCTGCCTGCGCCTTGGCCTTGGTGCTGTAGTCCGGATAATCGACTCGGGTGACGCCAAGGTCGGCATTCAGCTTGCGCAATATCTCTCTGGCAGCGCGGATCTGCTCTAAGCCCTTGTCCAGCAGGGCTTCACCCTCTTTGGCGTTGTGGGCGTGAATACCGTGGGATGACATGGCAAAGTCCCAGCGCCACTGTGCATGTCGTATCCCCATGATGGCATACCCTATCTGTTGCCATTGGGCTCCTGCCTTCCAGGCGGCGCCGGCTTCATAGTGGGCCTTGATAAGTAATTCCTGTAACTGTTGCGCCTTGGTCTCCAGTAGCGCTTTATTGTCGGCAATCAGCTGGGTAATTTGCTGTTGGCTCTGGTGACAACTGCTGCAATTGGCCGCTTCAAAGTCCGGCAGATGGTTGGTTATCTTGTGGTTGGTGAAAGATTTGCCGTCGGCGCTGGTTTCCTGGGTCATATGACAGGTGACACAACTGATACCTGCCTTGGCGTGGACGCTGCGATTCCAGTGCTCAAACTCGGGATGGCGCGCCTTCACCAGCGGCGTTCTCGATACCGGGTGCACCCACTCGAAAAACTGCCGGGCATCATAATACTTTTCTATTTCATCGGCGCTGTTGCCGAAGATCCAGGGGATATTGACCTTGTCCTGACGCTCTGGCTGGAAGTAGTAAGTGACATGGCACTGGCCGCAAACCTGTGATTGCTGCATCGATTGATTTTGTTCACCAAAGGGTTTGTGCACTTTTGCCATGGCGTCCTGGGCATGAGGTCTTGGCAGTGCCAGTTCAGCTGAGCCCTGGGTATGGCAATCAGAGCAGTACACAGGGTTCTGGATTTCCGGACCCAGCTCGGCAAAGTTCTTGGCCGAGAAGCCTTCGACGCCCAGCTCTTTCATCAGCCTGGGCGCATCCGGTGTCTTGCAGGTCCAACAGCTGGCCGACAGTCCTTTTTCACCAGCCTTGGGGCTAACACCACTGCGTAGGCTGTGGCTGACATCGGCGACGGCAAAGTGATGCCCTCTGGGGCTATGGTACTCCTTGGCATAAGCCGAGCCTGCCCAGAGGATGATGCTGGCGGGGTTTTTCTCAAGCATATCTTCCCGCTGTTGCTCCTCTGAGGTTTGGGCCCAGGTTTGATATTGCAGGCTTGATGTTTTGTCTGCTGCGACAACGGAAAATGACAGACTCAGACCTAGCACAATGGGTAGTGTAGTAGGGTGGGTAAAGGGGTTCACTAAAGGCTCTCCTAGATTGGGACGACGCACAAACAGGCGTTTGAAGTTTGGTCCCTGAAAACAAAAAAGACATAAATAAAATGCATGATAATGCTAAGGAGCTCTGTTAGTCGTTGCAACCGCAAGATATTGTTTTTACTGAATTCTGTGACCTGAAACAGGATTCAGTTTCTCCTTTTATAGCCGTTTTATCGCTTTAAAGCCCGCCCAGCCTGGGCACTACTCCCTAAGGGATATTTTACTTATTTCGTTGGTTTTTTAACCGTTAGTTATTGGCGAAATAGCCACTTCTTTGCTGTATTTCATGTAAGCCTGAATAGCTAAAAGCGGAAAATTTCGAAATTACAATCGATTGAGGCGGTTGAAATGGGTGATATCCGTCTTTTGGCGGCTATTTTTATGATCCAGATCAACGGCATCAGGTGTTTACCAACTTGGGGGTATACAGTTTGTTAACACTTTGGCTTTATGATCAAAACCGAAAACAAGTTGCATTTAAAAGGCGGCTTTAATCTGCCGGGCTTGGCGGCCGTTGCCCTGAAACAGCACAGCAGCAAGCCATCTTCATAGCGCCTAGGGAGGAGCCATGAGTGAGACACCGAATACTGATGAAAAACGTCTGGAGCTGAAGATATTTATCTTCCTGACGGTTTTTTTGGCGCCGCTATTGTCGGTTTTGCTGGTCAGCGGTCTGGGCTTTGCCATCTGGTTCAGCCAAATCTTAACCGGCCCACCGGGAGCCGGTTAACGCCAGCATAACGAGAGTCCTTAAAACAGGGGAACGAGATGAGTAGGGAATTGCATGTCAGCAGCCTGATCCTTCAGGTGATGCCATCCAAGATGGCCGGCGTTCGTCAGCAAATTCTGTCGTTCGGCAATGCCGAGCTATCGGTTAACGATGAAAGCAAGCTGGTTGTGGTGCTGGAAGGCCCGACCGAACAGGCGATCCTCGCCACCATGGACAGAATCAATGCCCTCAAGGGCGTGATCTCCACCGCTATGGTGTATCACCAGTGTGAACAGCTCGAAGAGGAAGAGCAATGAAAATGAACAGACGCGAATTCATGAAGGCCAATGCCGCCATGGCGGCAGCCGGGGTCGCCGGATTGGCTTTACCTGCCACAGCCAGCAACCTGATCACCAGTTCAGAGCACACCCAGTTAAATTGGAACAAGGCGCCGTGCCGCTTTTGCGGTACTGGCTGCTCTGTGATGGTAGCCACCCGCGAAGGCCGGGTTGTGGCGACCCATGGCGATGCCAACAGTGAGGTCAACCGCGGCCTCAACTGCATTAAAGGCTACTTCCTGTCGAAGATCATGTATGGCCATGACCGGCTGCAGACTCCCATGCTGCGGATGACAGACGGCAAATACGACAAGCATGGTGAATTTACCCCTATCAGTTGGGATCAGGCCTTTGACATTATGGCCGAGAAGTGGAAGCACACCATCAAGACCAAAGGGCCGACGGCGGTGGGCATGTTTGGTTCAGGTCAGTGGACGGTTTGGGAAGGTTATGCCGCTTCCAAGCTGATGAAGGCGGGTTTCGGTTCCAACAATATCGATCCCAACGCCCGTCACTGTATGGCCTCGGCCGTGGGCGGCTTTATGCGTACCTTTGGCATGGACGAGCCTATGGGTTGCTACAACGATATTGAAGCTGCCGACGCCTTTGTGCTTTGGGGCTCCAACATGGCCGAGATGCACCCAATCCTCTGGAGCCGGGTCACAGACAGACGCCTCAGCGCGCCCCATGTAAAAGTCTCTGTGATGTCCACCTTCGAGCACAGAAGCTTTGATTTGGCCGACTTGCCGATTGTCTTCACGCCGCAAACCGATCTGGCCATACTCAACTATGTCGCCAACTACATCATCAGTAATGACAAGGTTAATTGGGACTTCGTCAACAAGCATGTGAACTTCCGCAGAGGTACAACCGATATCGGCTATGGCCTGCGGCCCTCACATCCGTTGCAGCAAAAAGCCAAAAACGTGGCCACCGCCGGTGAATCGACCCCGATGGACTTTGATCAGTTCAAGGCGTTTGTCGCCGATTACAGCCTGGAAAAGGTCAGCAAGCTCTCGGGCGTACCCGAACATAAATTGCTGGAGCTGGCGAAACTCTACGCCGATCCCGAGGTGAAGGTGACCTCCTTCTGGACCATGGGCTTTAACCAGCATACCCGCGGGGTTTGGTGTAACAACCTTATCTACAATATCCATTTGCTGACCGGCAAAATAGCCACCCCGGGCAACAGTCCGTTTTCACTCACAGGTCAACCTTCAGCCTGCGGTACTGCGCGGGAAGTGGGCACCTTCTCCCATCGCTTGCCGGCGGATCTGGTGGTGAATAATCCAGAGCACCGCAAGATTGCCGAGACCATCTGGAAAATCCCTTCCGGGATCATTCCGCCCAAGCCAGGCTACCACGCGGTAGAGCAAAACCGGCGCCTGAAAGATGGCGATCTCAACTGCTACTGGGTGCAGGTAAACAACAATATGCAGGCCGGCCCCAATATCAACGAAGAGGGCTTGCCCGGATACCGTAACCCGGAAAACTTTATTGTGGTGTCCGATGCTTACCCAACGGTTACCACCCAGGCCGCGGATCTCATTTTGCCCACTGCCATGTGGGTGGAGAAAGAGGGCGCCTATGGTAACGCCGAGCGCCGCACCCAGTTCTGGCACCAGTTGGTGACAGCGCCCGGACAGTCGCGCTCGGATCTCTGGCAGTTGCTGGAGTTCTCCAAGCGCTTTACCACAGACGAAGTCTGGTCCGAGGCTGTATTGGCGGCCAATCCCGAATACAAGGGCAAGACCTTGTATGAAGTGCTGTATCAGAACGGCAATGTTGACAAGTTCCCTCTCAGTGAAAGCGATAACAAGTATCTGAACGACGAAGCCAAGCACTTTGGTTTCTATGTGCAAAAAGGGCTTTTTGAAGAATACGCCACCTTTGGCCGTGGTCATGGTCATGACTTGGCTCCCTTTGAAATGTACCACCAGGCCCATGGTTTGCGCTGGCCTGTGGTTGACGGCAAAGAAACCCTCTGGCGCTACCGTGAGGGCTCGGATCCTTACGTTAAACCCGGCAAAGGCTTTGAGTTTTACGGCAAAAAAGACGGCAAGGCAGTTATCTTCGCGCTGCCATACGAGCCGGCGGCAGAATCCCCGGATGCCGAGTATGATCTTTGGCTCTCCACCGGGCGGGTGCTGGAACATTGGCACTCAGGCTCCATGACCCAGAGGGTACCCGAGCTCTATCGCGCCTTCCCGGATGCCGTGTGCTTTATGCACCCGGATGATGCCAAGAAACGCGGCCTGCGCCGAGGTGATGAGGTCAAGGTGGTGTCCCGCCGCGGCGAGATACTGACCCGGGTGGAAACCCGCGGCCGCAACAAGCCGCCGGTGGGTTTGGTGTTTGTGCCCTGGTTCGACGCCAGTCAGTTGATCAACAAGGTGACTCTGGATGCCACGGATCCGCTGTCCAAGCAGACTGATTTCAAGAAGTGTGCCGTGAAAGTGATGAAGGCCTGAGGAGGATAAGAAGATGAAATCGAATCATACCCTGTTGGCCTTTGCTGCACTGATGACCGCGCTGTCTGTCAATGCTGCCGGCATTCCCGAAGATAAGGTGGCGACTTTGCGTCAGGCGCCGCTCAATAGCCAGCCGACACCGCCTGTGATGCAGAAGGTGAGAAATACGGATATCAAACAGACCCGTAACTACCCGATGCAGCCGCCGGTCATACCGCACAAGATAGACGGCTACCAGCTGGATCTTAAGGTCAACAAGTGCATGTCCTGTCATGCCCGCAGTCGCACCGGCGAATCGCAGGCACCTATGGTGAGCGTGACTCACTATATGGACAGAGACAACAACTTCCTGGCCGAGCTGTCACCCAGACGATATTTCTGTACCCAGTGCCATGTGCCGCAACTGGACGCCAGATTGATGGTGGAGAATGACTTTGTCGATATGGATCACTTGCTCAAGTCCGGGGCTGAGAACCCATCCAGCCATTAGGAGTCGCTATGTTTGAGAAACTGAAACAGATATGGCGGGTGCTGAACCGGCCCAGTGTTCACTTCAGTCTGGGTTTTCTGACCCTGGGAGGCTTTGTCGCCGGGATCATCTTCTGGGGTGGTTTCAACACTGCCCTGGAAGCCACCAACCAGGAGGCTTTTTGTATCGGTTGCCACGAGATGGAAAACAACGTCTATCAGGAGCTGAAGACCACCATACATTTCACTAACCGCAGCGGGGTGCGGGCGACCTGTCCGGACTGCCACGTTCCCCATAATTGGACCGACAAGATAGCCCGTAAGATGCAGGCTTCCAAGGAGGTGTGGGGCAAGGTGTTCGGCACCATCAATACCCGGGAGAAGTTCGAGTCCAAGCGGCGCGAACTGGCCGAGCATGAGTGGGCCAGACTCAAGGCCAACGACTCGCTGGAGTGTCGAAACTGCCATAACTTCCAGTATATGGACTTCACCCGTCAGTCACAGCGGGCGGCCAATATGCACTCCACCTCGCTGGCAAGCGGTGAGAAGACCTGTATCGACTGCCACAAGGGGATAGCCCACCACCTGCCGGATATGCAGGGAGTGGAAGGCTTCTGAGCCCAAAGCTCTGGGCATAGCCTATTGCTTCATGAAAAAAGCGCGCCGAACTTTCCCGGCGCGCTTTTTATCTGTTAAATCACCAGTAAAAATCCACGATTAAGCAACGCCTTATTGGCAGTTTTCCTGTTGCCGACTCAGGAGTTTAAGCTCCACTTGATTGCCGTCGGGATCGTAAATATAGATAGAGCGGCTGTATCCCCGGGCGCCATATTTTTCCGAAAAGCCTTCATGGTGCACACCGTGTTGCTCCAGGTGTTGCAGCACTGAGGCTTCATCCTTGGCGGCAATATTAAGGCAGAAGTGCGCCATATTGAGGCCTAAAGGTTGATCGCTTCTTGGCACCAGATCGATAAGGGCGTTGCCGAATCTCAGTTGCAGCAGGCTAGGGGAGTCGAGCCGCCGCTCGAAACGAGCCCCCAGCACTTGGGTATAGAATGCTTGGCTGGTTTCGAGACTGCTGCAGATCAACACCAGATGATCTATATCTATCGCACTGAACATAAGTTCTCCTGCATGCCTTCACACCTTTTTTCAGCTTAGCAGGATAAAGAACACCCGCGCGAGTGGCGGGTGTGGTTTTGCTTCAGTCCGGTTGGTGCTTCGGTCCGGTTGGTGCTTGGCTCAGGACGGATGCTTTACTTGAGCGGAACGCTCAGCTGGCGTCTTATGTTACTCACCAGCCACTCGCTGACATCATGGCCATTGTTGCTGAGCATCTTGGGGAACATGGAGATGGGTGTCATGCCCGGGAAGGTATTGATCTCATTGAGCAGTATCTCGCCTTCATCGGTAAGGAAGAAGTCGATACGCGACAGGTGGGACAGCTTCATGCCCTTAAAGGCGCGAATGGCATAATCGCGTATGGTATCGATTTGCGCTTGGCTCAATTCGGCCTCGACCTTGGTCACCGCCTTGCTCTTGGCATCATACTTCTCATCGAAGCTGTAGAAGGTGTTGTTGGCACAGATGATTTCACCCGGCACTGTGGCAATCACTTCACCCTGGTATTCATATACGGCCACTTCCAGCTCCCTGGCTTTGATGGTCTTTTCCACCACCACGTAGGGGGAGTAACTGAAGGCCTGCTCCAGCACAGAAGGGATATCATCGCCGTTGTCTACCCGGTAGCAGCCGACGGATGACCCCTGGGATGCTGCCTTGATAAACAGTGAGCCCCATTCATTCAAGGCCTCACGGCAGCGGCTGTTGGCCGCTTCACCGGCTTCACTGAGAAACAGATAAGGGGTATTGGGGATGCCGAGCGCACTGAACCACATCTTGGCCGTGACCTTGTTGAAGCAGTTGCTGCTGGGTTCAGAACCGCAGCCGAAATAGGGCAGGTTGATCAGATTGAAATAGGACTGAATATCGCCGGTCTCGCCCGGATAGCCGTGAATACAGGGGATCACATAGTCCACCGGCCAGCTGGGCTCGGCCTCATCGAAGCGCACTTCACGGCGATTGGTCAGCTCGCAAATCTGGCCCTGCTTGGTGTGGTAGTGGCCGGCGGCGTCCAGCTCCAACCTGAGCACTTCCATGTCGGGAATATTTGCCAGGCAGCTTTCGATATAGTCAGCCGACATCAAAGAGATACTGTGCTCGGCGGCCCCGCCGCCACAGAGTAACAAGATATGGGTTTTGCTCATGAATTCTCCTGACTGAGCGGCCTGATAAATAACCTTGGCCGATATTATGCCTGCTTAGACAGGCCTTGAGTATAACGGCAGCTGACGCAGGCTCTCATCTGGTTATTTTGCCGCCAGAGCGAAGCGGGCCGTATGGCATCTGGCCCGGTTGCTGTTCTCGCTATCGTCCCAGCCAGTCGCGGCCAAAGCCGCCATAGCCATAATCTCTGCCACAATCACTGCCATAGCCTATCGGCCAGCCCTGAAGCCCGGCGAGTGAGGCGACGACAGGCGCCATCAAACACTGAGCTGTTGCCCAGGCAGCAAAAATGCTGCTTGGCGCGGGTAATGGCGGTGTAGATCAGCTCCTTGGTGAGCAGTTGCAGCTGCGCCGGGCTCGGGCTCGGCGGCAACACCAAGGCCACAGAATCAAATTCACTGCCCTGGGACTTGTGCACTGTCATGGCAAAACAGGTCTCGTGGCCGGGAAGACGCGCCGGCAACACCTTGAGCACACTGCCGTCGGCCTGAATAAAGTGCGCCAGCAGCCTGTTGCTGTCTCGGTCGGGCAGAATAACGCCGATATCGCCGTTAAACAGCCCCAGGTTGTAATCGTTGCTTTGGATGATCAGCGGTCGGCCCGGATAAAACTCCTGCTGCGGGGCGATCAGTCCGGCCTGTTTCAGCACTTGCGTCAGTTGCCGATTGATCCCCTCGACACCGAAATCGCCGCCACGGGTGGCGCACAGCAGTCGAAAGCGGTTGTAACGGGCGATGATCTCCTCGGCGCTGATGTCCGGCCTGTGCACCACTTCCAAATAGTCGCGGTAGTGCTCACAGGCCTGGCTGAGAAGCTGAGCCAGCCCTTGCTGCTGTTTACCGATTTCCAGCCACTCAAGCTCCTGATAACCGCCATTCCAGGCCTCAGTTATCGCGGCGCCATCACTGAGGTTGACCGCCTTGGCCAGCACGCCTATGCCGGCATCGCCGCGGAATCTGTGGCTGTGACGCAGCATACAAAGATTATTGCCTATGCCGGGGGCGAGATTGACGCAATCGCTGAGGTCAAAGCCGGTGAGCCTTGTCAGTGTTGCGGCAAACTCGGCGCTGTAACGCATGCGCCAGTCCTGCTGGTGGCGCAGACCGGCGCAGATATCGGCGAGCACGGCGCCGGCTTCCACCGAGGCCAGTTGATCCTGATCCCCGAGCAGTATCAATCTGGCATTGGCGGGCAGGGCATCGAGCAGCCGGTCCATCATAGGCAAGTCCACCATGGAGGCTTCATCGACAATCAGCAGATCCAGATGCAGCGGGTTGTCTTGGTGATGACGGAATTTGTGCGAGCCGGGGATCACCCCCAGCAGGCGATGCACAGTGGCGGCTTCTTCGGGGATCTTGTCTATGGCGCCAAGGTCAAGCTCGGCGGCAAAGGGCATAAGCTCTTTTGCCAGGCGCTGTTTGGAGGCCTTTATCGATTCGGTCAGGCGCGCCGCCGCCTTACCCGTGGGGGCCACCAGACGTATGTTCATTTCACTGCCGAGACACAGGAGCATCAGTAGCTTGGTGACTGTGGTGGTCTTGCCTGTGCCCGGGCCGCCGGTGATCACCGCCAACTGGCGACAATAGGCGGTGGCGGTGGCGACTTTTTGCCAATCGCGTTTGCCGGAATTTTCATTATCAGTTTGAGTTTCACTATCAGTTTGAGCTGCCTCATTAGTCGCTTGGCCAGTATGGCTGGCGGGCGGCAAAAACAGGCAATCGAGCGCGCGTCGCACTTCGTCGGTGGCGGGGTATTCAGTGGCGGCCATGGCGGTGAGGCGCCGGGCGACCCGGCACTCAAAATCATAATAACGTTTGAGGTAGAGGCGGCCAGCGTCGAGGATCAAGGGTTTGTCTTCACCCGGGGCGCCGACGGCGGCAAAATTGGCCACCGCCAGCTCAAGGCTTGCCGGGTCGGTATTGAGGCGCACACTGGGGTAGGGCTCTGCCAGCGGATTATCAAACGCTATGCTCCCCAGTGGCAGGCAGGCGTGCTGCGATGATAACTGGCGGCTCAGCAGGGCGCACAGCAGCAGAAATAGCGGCGATGGCTCCTGGTGAATGGCGGCCATCTGCAGCGCAAAGTGGCGGTCGAGCGCCGTCAGCAGCCGCTGTTCTTCCCATTGCTTGAGCAGCGCAGTAACAGCTTGGCTGCTGTGCAGTATTGATGGGCTATCTGTCATAGACTCAACTCCAACTGAGGGGCGCTCGAGGGCGACTCGCCCTTGAGTAAGGCATCCAGGGCCAGGATCACCGCTTCATCCGGTCTGTCCACAAACACCCCGGCGCCGGGATGGGCCGCGGACATGCCCCGTAAAAACAGATAACAGCAGCCGCCGAAATGGCTTTGATAACAATAGTCCGGCAGTTTGAGGCTCAGATATCTGTGCAGCGCCAGGCTGTAGAGCAGGTACTGCAGATCGTATCTGTGCTCGCTGATGGCGGCGGCCATCTTGTCCTGGCGGTAATCGCTGAAATCGTCCCCCAAATGGTTGGATTTATAATCGGCAATGTAGAAACGGCCCTGATATTCAAAGGTGAGATCGATAAACCCCTTGAGCATGCCCTTGAAGGCATCGAAGCGCAGTTCACCGCCATAACCGTGCTTGGCCAGCAAGCGGCTGAGCTCGGTATCGATAAGCTGGGTATCGCCGCCAAGGGGCAGATAAAACTCCATCTCCACCAGCTTTTGGCGCTTGCTGAGGTCGCCCAGGCGCAGACTCTGCCCCTGAGGCAGAGCGATTTCGGCGTTAAGCAGATCCCGATACCAGTCATAAAGCACATCTTGCCAATCGCTGTCGATGCCGTACTGCTGCATCGCCTGGGGCAGATGCAGCAAGAGTTCCTCCTCGGCCTGGGTAAAGTCGATTTTCTCCAGTACCAGGTGCATAAAAGAACCGGCATTGGCGCCGCGCTCGAAGCTGAAGCGGTTGGCCTGCAAGACATCCTGCGGCTCATAGACAGAGGCCAGCTCGATTTCAAACTCCTCATCACCGGCGCCCGGCAATACCCGCTCGTGGGGCAGATGTTTGACCAGGCCGGAATAGCTGCCGACCCGCCAGGGCGCGCCTTGACGCGCCGCCGGCACCTGGGCACAAAGTGGGCTTTGGGAGTGGTTTTCAGTGCCTTGAAGGTGACTTGGATCTGCATCGCCTATCTCGGTCAAGGAGATGGCCTCGCAAGCAAGGGATGCGGCGGCGCTTTGCAACCTATCGCCGTCACAGTCCTTGTCTTCAATGCCGAGCAGATAGCCTATGGCGGTATCTTTCAAAAAGCTGTTGATGCCCGTCTTGTTCATGCGGCAGTGATTGGCCAGCCCCAGATAACAGCGATATACGGGCCGGGTCAGCGCCACATACAAGAGGCGCAGATCTTCGGCTAGCGTCTCGCGTTTACAGGCTTCCCAGCCTTCGTCACTGGCGTCCAGATCCCAGACTAATTGATTGTCCTTGTGGTACAGCATGGGCGAGGGGCGGCGACTGCCGTCGCGGGCCAGGCTGACAAAGGGGATGAAGCACACAGGATATTCCAGCCCCTTACTCTTGTGGATGGTGACTATCTGCACCAGGTTTTGCTCGCTGGCGAGCCTCAGTTGCTGCTCTTCACGGCTCTGGCCGGAGAGCAGTTCCTGCTCAAACCAGTTGACCAGGGCGCTCATGCCTTCGAGCTCGGTGGATTTTTGCTGCAGCAGTTCCGCCAGATGGCGAAAATCGGTGAGACGCCGCTCGGCGTTGGCCTCTCGGCCAAGCCGCTCCAGCAGCTGCCAGTGATCCGCGAGATTGAGCAGCGCCGGCATGATGCCGCGGCGGCTCCAGAGCTCATGCAGCGACATGAAGGTATCGAGCACTTCGGCGCGCAGTGTCTCAGATTGGTTGAACTCATGGATCTTATTGGCGCTGAAGCCCAGCAAGCGGCAGGCCAGTGCCGAGCGAATCGCCCGTTCATCCCTGGGGCTGGCGAGCGCCTTGAGGATGAGGGCGATTTCCCGCGCTTCCTCCGTGACCATTACCGAGTCGCGGCTGAGGAACACGGCGCCGATCTGGCGACTATTGAGCGCTTGTTGCATGACGGCGGCTTCGTTTCTGTCGCGCACCAAAATGGCGATATCCCGGGCGCGCAGCGGCTGCTCATTGCCACTGAGGCGACACTCGCCGCGGTTGGCGGCATTGAGCAGGCGCACGATTTCGGCGGCGGCATCTTCGGCCAGCAGTTTACGGGCCTGGGTCTTGTTGAGGCCCTTGTCCGGATCTTCCTTGAGCAGCCTGAGCTGCAGCGCCGCCGAGTCTGTGCCGGGCGCGAGCAGCTGTTTGCTGCCGGCGTCCTTGGCCTTGACCGGCTCGAACGGGATGGCGTCACTGATAAAAGGGTCGCTGTGGTTGGCAAACAGGCGGTTGACCGCTGCAATCATGTTGCTGGCCGAGCGGTAGTTGGTGTCCAGATTATAGTGATCGGCGGTATTGCGCCTGGCCTCAATATAGGTATAAATATCGGCGCCGCGAAAGGCGTAAATCGCCTGCTTGGGATCGCCTATCATCAACAGAGTGCGACTTGCCTCAGGCTCAGGCTTGGGTTCAGGCTCGGCGCCGGCATCCGCATCCTGCTGTGGCAATTGCGCCGGGTAGATGCCGGAGAAAATTGCAAACTGCAGCGGATCCGTATCCTGAAATTCGTCGATAAGCGCCACCGGGAAGCGTTTGCCTATCTCCTGCTTGAGCTGCTCGCCGATGGCAAGGCCGCTATCCGGCGCCGTCTGGGTCAGGCCGCCTATGGCCTTGGCCAGGGTCAGCAGCAGATCGTCCGGGCTCAGCAGGTTGCGCTCGGCCTTGAGCTCGGCAAAACGCTCGGCTATCTGGGCTCTTGCCTGATAGAGGAATGCCGGAATAAGCGAGTCTACACTGTCTCTGAGCGCTTCTATCTGCGCCAGCAGCGGCGCCTGTTGCGCTGTGGGGATTTCGCCGCCTTTTCTCAGTTTCAGTGACCCGAGAGCCAGGCTGTCCAGCAGCTTGGGTGTCGGCAGTCCCTGATGATACTTGGCCCAGTTGTCCATCTGCTCCAGCATGGCCGTGAGTTTGGGGTAGCCATCGGCTTGCTTGCCATAGCTGGTGCCGTTGAGCGGCAGGCTGTGGAGCAGGGCCTCGATGGCGTCCCTTTCTCTTGGCCAGCTCAGTCGCAGCCTTGCGAGCTGAGTCTGCAACTGCTCGGCATATTGATCGAACTCACCCGGGTCGCGGTTGGCGCTCGCTTGGCTGGCGCCGAGCAGCGGTCTCAATTCGCGCCCCAGCGCATCCGGAGTGGCGTAATGGGCGGCTATCGCGGTCGCCAGGGCTGTCGGCAGCCGATAACAGACATGGCGCCAAAAATCGCGCACACTCTGGCGCAGATATTCGCTGTCATCCAGGGTAAATTCCGACTCGAACAGCAGCGCCGACTCAAAGGCCATATCCGAGAGGATCCGCTGGCAAAAGCCGTGAATGGTAAAAATGGCGGCTTCATCCAGACTCTTGAGCGCCAGATCCAGCTGCTTGAGGGCGGTTGCGCGCTGCGTTGGCGGGCAGAGCTGATAAAGCTGCTCGATAAAATCGTCTTTGACGCTTAGGCCGATAAAGCGCTGATAACAGCTGCGGATCCTTTTGCGTATTCTGTCGCGTAGCTCTTCGGTGGCGGCGTTGGTAAAGGTGACCACCAGGATCTGCTCACAGCTAAGGCCCGGGCGCTCAAAATCACCCAGCAATAAGCGCAGATAGAGGCCGGAAATGGTGTAGGTCTTGCCGGTTCCTGCACTGGCCTCAATCAGGCGCCGGCCGCTCAACGGTAAACTCAATGGCTCCAGTGCTTGCATATTATTCCTGTCCCATCTGGGTAAAATCGGCCAGGGCGGCCAGTTTGTCTTTGTGGTAAAGGCTGATGAGCGGCGCCAAAATCCCCTCGGCCAACGCCGGGAAACTCAGGCTCTGCTGGAGTCTGAGTTGCCAACCGCCTGGCAACCCCGCACTCATGTTGCTCAGGGTAAACTCATTTTCACTTAACTCATCTTCACAGGCTTTGCGCCCAAAATCCGTCGCCGAGCCAGCATAGGCGCTGTCATCAAGGGTTAAACCAAAGTCTTCCGGAAAGCGGAACAGGCGGGCGTTATGGGGATCCTGGCCGTCACCGAACCCGGCATCATCCAACCAGGCGCTCTCGGCCTCAACAAGCCGCAGCTGATGTTCAGTGTCAACGCTTAAGCCATCCTCTACCTCGGCGCTGAAGTACGCCAGGGAGGTTTGCGCCATAAAGGGCAGCGGCCTATGTTGCCCCAGCTCAAACAAGGCGGCCAACTGACCCAGCAGGGTCTTGGCGGACTCGGCCTTGAGCGGCGCCATGGCGTGGAAGTGACCGGCATCCAGTAGATAGCTGTGCCTGTGAATGCCGCTGGCATTGAGGCACAGATGGCGAATATAGAGGCTCAACAGATCCTTGGGCTTGGTGGTACCCGGCCTTAAGTTGACCAGGCCCTTGGGATAGCAGTCATCGATGCGGCCACAGAGCAACAGCTCGCGGCCATTGACCTCAAGCTTGAGCGCTATTTCAACGGCATCCGGCTTGGGCAATTCGGCGCGAAGAAAACGGGTGCGCTCCACCGCCGGGGCGATATCGCGGCGGTATTGATCCAGCAGCAGATCGTCAAACGGCGCCATCGGCAGCAGACCTTCGGCCTTGAGCTTGTCGAGCAGGGTTTCATCCAGCTCTCCGCGTTCGTCTTCCAGCGCATCCTGCATCATCAGCAGCTGCAGCTGATAGCGTTGCAGGGCGCTGAGCTCAAACGGCTCATCATTGTCCTGACTGTCGATATCCAGCCTCAAGTCCAGCTGCAGCACCCGCTGGCAGAAATACTGCGCCGGGTTGCGGAAAAAGCGGATCAGCGCCGAGAGTTCAAGCTCCGGCTCCTTGAGGCCGGTTTCCTCGCCCAGCTGATGCTCAATAAAAGGCGCCGGGCTTTGGGCGGCAAACATCTCCCGCGGGCACCACTGGGTTGCAAAACTGCCGGGCAGCTCGCTGTTACTGTAGAGCCGGGCATCAAAGGGTTGCAACGGCTGCTGAATGATGAGGCGCTGCATCAGCGCATCGGCCGCCAGATCGCCAAGGGCGGCTATCTCATCGGCATCTGTGGGCACTGCGGGCGGCGTAAATTGCGCCTCGTCCGGGCGGTAACACAGCTGAATGTATTCCAGCAATTCCGATACCAGCATGGAGGGAATACGCTCACTGTTATCGCGCTCGCTGTGGCCTATGTAACTGATATAGAGCTGATCCCGGGCCGACAGCAATGCTTCGAGAAACAGGTATCTGTCATCCAGGCGTCTTGAGCGATCGCCGCGTCTTGGCTTTTCATGGGCGGTGAGATCGAATCCCACAGGATGTTGCACCCTGGGGTAGACGCCATCGTTCATCCCCAGCAAACACACCTGGCGGAAGGGGATGGAGCGCATCGGCATCAGGGTACAGAAGTTGACGCTGCCGGCGAGATAACGCTGACCGACCCTGGACTCACTCAAGGTTGAGTTGAACCATTGCCAAACCACTGTCAGCGGCAATACCCCGCTAAAACCCGACAGTCGCAGCTCCTCGGCGAATCTGTCTATGGCCTGGCGAATGTCGTTGATCTCTTCCCTGGCATCGTCCTCCTGGGCCAGGTAAAAGGCATCGAGCAGGGCGTTAAGCTGCGCCACCCGCTCATCAGGCGGGGTTTGCTGCTTGAGCTCTTCCCTGAAGTCATCGAGCGCTTCGATAAAATTCAACAGCTTGCCGAGCGCCTGCGCCGACTGGCCTTCAATACCGGCCAGTGGCAGATCGCCCTGATACAGCTCGGCATCATCGCCCAGGGCATAGCCCAGCAGCATGCGACGGATCCCAAAGGCCCAGGAGTGTTTGTCAAACCCGGGCAAGCCCAGCTCTTCACGGTTGTGACTGTCGCGGCCCCAGCGAATACCGGCGGCCTTGAGCCAGCCCTTGAGCTGCTCCAGCTCCTCCTGGGCTATACCGAAGCGGGCCAGCACAGCGGGCACTTCGAGAATACTGATGATGTCTGTCAGGCCAAAGCGGCTCTTGTCCAGCGCCAGCAGGTTGAGAAAACCGGCAATTAAAGGGGATTCCTGGGCCGCGCCGCGATCGGCTATCGCATAGGGGATGAAATGATCGCCGCTCTTGGCGGAAAACACCGCATCGATATAGGGGGCGTAGGCGGCCACATCGGGCAGCATCACCATGATGTCCTTGGCGGCAAGCGAAGGGTCGCTGCGCAGGCGATGCAGCAGATGATCGTGCAAGGTTTCCACTTCCCGCAGCGGGCTGTGACAGCTTCGCAGGGTGATGGAGTCGTCGGTGGCGGCCAAGGGCCTGCGCCGGGCGATATTCAGGTATTTGCTGACATCCGGTCCAAGGGGCTCGCCTAAGGTTTCCATCTCCAGAATGTCATTTTGAATGCCGCCGAGCAGGGTATTTGTGTTGCCTGGGTGAAACAGCTCTTCCAGTTCCAGCCGCTCGGGTGGCAGCTCCAGCACCATATCCAGCAGCTCCCGGCCGAGACGGCCATTATTGGCCAAAATGGGATTACCCACTTCCAGCTTGTCTTCCCAGAGTTCGGGCAACTGTTTCTTGCCCTCAAAAGCCAGCGCCATTCGCGCCCGCGCCCTGGGCTCTATGATATCGCCCCAGTAGTGACGACAGGGGCTGAGGCTCAGCATCACTACCTCGATGCGACTGGCGAGCGCATAGAGTACATCCAGGGTTTGCGGCGCCATCGAGGAGATCCCGAACACGAACAACCTGGGCGGCAGGCCTTCCAAGGCATGATCGCTGCCGCCTGTCAGCGTTTCGATCAGCGCCTGGTGCAGATTGGCCCTGTGGTAATGGCTCTGTTGCAACTCCTGATTGTTGTAACGTACCAACTCGCGCCAAAGTTCGGGTTGCCAGGCGTGCTGCGGCGCTATCTCCAGCGGGGATTCATTTTGCTCCCAGCCGAGGATCCATTCCGGACGGTATACCAGATATTGATCGAAAATATCGGCGATACGGCCGCTGAGTTGAAACAGTTTGAGCTCAACATCGTCGCCCAGATAATGTCTGAGCGGTGCAAAATTGTCTCTATCCAGAAGGGAGGGCAACAGCGCCATCAGTTTCCAGGTCATCGCCGCCTTGGTAAAGGGGTTTTCCTTGGGCACGTCATCGAGCAGCAGATAACAGAGCTGCCAGATGAAGCTGGACGGCAGCGGAAACTCCTGCGCCGCCGCCACACCATTGTGGCGCGCCAGCTCCAGGCGGAGCCAGGTGGACATGCCGGGGCTTTGCACCAGAATTTGCTCGCAGCTCAGCGGCGACATGCCGGGCACGCCTTCGCGAAGCCGGTCTGCCAGGGTGGCCGACAGCAATTCCATCTTGTTGGACTGGATAAGAGTAAACATAGGCAGCAGGGTTACCTGGCTTTGGGCCGTTTATTGCTTTGGTGCTCTATTCTAGGTGCTTGATTTATCGGGTTGCAAATCTTGTTTCAGCAGTTTGAACCACAAAGCGCGGGACTGACGGATAAAGCGGCGTTTATATATCGCCGACTCCTTGGAAGCGCCTTGATACTTGAGCTGAATATAGAGTGAGGTCCAGCTCTCGATCTCCTCTGTCAGCGCCGGCCAGCGTGCGGCCAGCGCCGCAGCGTAATCCACAGGCCCCAGGGAGGCTGGCCTTGGCAGCCCGAGCCTGGCAGCCTGGCGGCATACCTTGAGATAGTGACGGTTGATGCTGTCCGGGCCTCTTTTAAGCCGCAGCAGGCCAGTAGTGAACAAAATGACGATAAAGGTGAGAGCCATCACCGCGAGTACCAAGGTTGCCAGACGGCCGATACTCACTTCCCCCAGCAGTTTGGAGAGCACTTCTTGCTGGCGCTCGTTGTCAAAACCCAGCACCCAGACGCTCCAGTAGTAATCCAGGCTGGCGAGCCTGAGTCTCAGGCTGTTGTACCAGTTGCTGGCCCGCACCCCGGCAAAAGAACGGTCGGAAAGGTAGCTTTCTTCCGGGGTAAAAAGTGAGTTAAATCCTTGTTCAATTCGTTCGGGCGCTATCATGGCGGTGGGGTCGTAACGTACCCAGCCTTTGCCTTCGAGATAGACCTCACTCCAGGCGTGGGCCATATATTGATACACGCTGAGGTAACCGGCCTGCGGGTTGTATTCGCCGCCCTGATAACCGGTGACAATGCGGGCGGGCAAGCCGGTGGCTCTGGCCATGAAGGTGAATGCCGAGGCGTAGTGAACGCAGAAACCGGCGCGATTTTCAAACAAAAAGTCGTCCAGTTGCTGCGGTCCCACCGGCGGGGGCGTCAAGGTGTAGAAAAAGGGCTGACTGTTGAAATACTGCATCATGGCCGTCAAGCGCTGCTCGGCTTGCGGGTAACGGCGGGCAAAATCGGCGGCAAGTTTGCGGCTGCGGGGGTTGATTTCATCGGGGAGATTCAGGTTGAGCTGTTGCAGCGGCGCTCTCAAGCGGTTATCCAGGGGGGCATTCGGATAGCTCATCACCCGGTATTGCAACCTTTGTTCTACCGGCCTTATGGCATAGAGGCGAAAGTCCGGCAGATTCACCAGGCGCGGATCCATGCTGTAGGCGAGATCCAAGCCGAACAGCCAATGCTGGCCGCTCGGTTCGGCTATGATGCTGTAATCGATAAAAGGCCCTTTGGGGGCGCCGGGTTCGGGGCGGCGATTCATGATAAAGCTGTCTTGCTGCAGCGCCTTTATTCCCCGCGACTGCTGCCAGCGTTTGCCGTCATATTCTTCCAACACCAGTGCGCGCCAATACCTGTCTTCGGGAGCCGGTATCTGGCCCTTGAAACTGGCGCGAAATGCCAGCTCGTTGGACTTGGTCAGGCGCGAGATATCTCCAAAGCTAAGTTCATCGGACAGGCCTGTGGTACTGCTTTTCATCTGCGGTACCATCCAAAGCGGGCTGAAACGCGGCAGCACCACAAAAAGCAGCAGCGCCAGCGGCAGACTCTGTGCCAGCAGCACCAGGGTTAGCTTGATCTGGCGATTGAACGAAGCCTGTTCGTGGTAGAGGCTTGCCAACACACAAGTGTTGAGCGCCGCCACCAGCGAGAGTTGCAGGGCGTCGAGCATCTCCTGATGGTCGATAAAGGTGAGGGCGATAAGAAAGTAGCCCACCAGTACCACGGCTTTGACATCGCGGCGACTGCGCATTTCGATATATTTAAGGGAATAGCCGAGGATCAACAAGTTGACCAAGGCATTGAGCAGGCCAAGTTCGCGACTCACCAGCGCCAGCGTCAGCGCCGCAGCAATGGCCAGCACAGTCACCAGCACTCTGGGGGGCCTGGCGACCTTGCCAAGATAGATCCCCAAGCGCCAGATAAAACAGATGGCGCAGATCCCCAGGGTTCCCAGGGTAATTTTGCCTGCAAGCGGCGCCAGCACTGCCAGATTGGTGAACAGCAGCCAAAGCAAGGTGCGGCGGGCGATGATCTCCTCCGAGGACTCCTTGAGCGCGGTTTGCAAGCGAGCGGCTTTCATCGGCCGGTACCTTCAGCCTTGGCCGGATAGAGTGCCAGGGCTTTGAGGCACTCCTGACGCTGAGCTTCGCCTTGAGAAGGCGCTATGGTTCTGCCCGCTAACTTAAGCCCCCAGGTTTGGCCGGAATGGGCCAATTGATTGACCTGATAGCTCAGCTCACCCAGGCGCTGTTCCAACTCATCGCCGGTTAATTTGCTATCAAGCTCCAGCCACAAAGGCGGCCCCTGAGGCTCGGCAAACTCCTTGCTGAGCATGCCTCGGCCCTGAGCCCACTGTTTCCAGGCCACCTGTTTGAGCGATTCGCCTGGGACATAGCTCTTAAGCCCGGCGTATTCATCGACGCCGCTGAGCCACTCGCCACTGTCTTGGGATCCGGGGGCGTGTTCACTGCGCCCCAGTTTAGGCGTGCTGACCACGGGCGTTGGAAACACCCATTGACGGGTGTCGAGATCCAGATGAGACCAGGCACGGCAGAGCCCCAGAGGGTAGCATGACTCCACCTTGAGCCTGCCTGGATGCCATAGGCCCCTGGGCCTTGGCTGCATGGGCACCAGAGCCGTCTGCTCCTGGTTATCGACACGGGAGACAAAGACTTGCCGCTCTCCCGGGTAGCTGAAACCGAGACGAAATAGGTTTCTGTCGGCGCTGACGGTCACAGGGAAGGAGAGACTGTCGCCGGCGTAGGCTTGCGGAGGCTTACGGGCACTGAGTCTCAGTCCCGCTAAGTTGCGGTAACTGTGAATGATGCAGGTGTGAAACACGCTGGCCAATACTATGGCCAGGCCGATCACCAGGTTGTTTTGATAGTTGGTACCGAACAGAAACAGCAGTAGCACCAGCGCCAGCCAGATAACGCCAAAGCCGCTGGGAAGAATAAAGATGCTTCTGTGGCTCAAACGTTGCTCTTTGGCGGCGGGAATACGCCGTGACAACCAGCGGTTGAGCCGGGCAGAGAACAGGGCGGTCACAGAGGCCATCTCGCCGTCACCGAATGGGATTGATGGTGCCGAGTAACCTGGTCGATAACTGCTCGCCCTGAAGTTGGCTCGAATGTCGCAGGCGGTGCTCGGCAACGGCGCCAAACACAGCTTGCACATCTTCGGGCACCAGATATTGACGCCCCTGGATACAGGCCCAGGCCTTGGCCGCCGCCAGCAGCGCCTTGGTGGCTCTGGGGGAAAGGCCATAGCCTTCGTTTTGGCTACGGGAAGCTTCCACCAGTGCCAGAATATAGTTAAGCAGGGCATCGGAAGCCGCCACCTGTTCGCACTCCTGCTGCAGTTGATCCAGCTCGAGCGCGCTCAAACACTGGGGCAGGGGTTGGTTGCGTTCCTGTCCTTTGAGCATGGCCAACTCGGCATCCTGGCTGGGATAACCAATGGAGAGGCGCATCATAAAGCGGTCCAGCTGGGATTCCGGCAGTGGAAAGGTGCCTGATTGATCGGTGGGGTTCTGGGTGGCGACCACGAAAAAAGGATGCGGCAGTCTGTGGGTTATACCATCGATTGTGATCTGTCGCTCTGCCATCGCCTCGAGTAAGGCACTCTGGGTTTTGGGGCTGGCACGGTTGATTTCGTCGGCCAGCACCATCTGTTTGAAGATAGGGCCAGGGTGGAATACAAACTCAGATTGCTGCTTATCAAAGATGGAAACCCCGAGAATATCCGCCGGCAGCATGTCGCTGGTAAACTGTACCCGCTGATAACTCAGGCCTAAGGTTTGCGCCAGTGCATGGGACAAACTGGTTTTGCCCATACCCGGTAGATCTTCAATCAGCAGGTGGCCGCGAGCCAGAATGCAGGCCAGCGCCAGCCGTATTACCCTGGGCTTGCCTATCAAAACTTGCTCGAGTTGCTGCAGTACCTGGATTATCTGGCTCCTGGACACATTGGCTTCCTTGTTAGATGGTCACTGAAATCAGTTCCGGCTCGGTTTGGATGAACTGAGGTCTGAAGTAGAAACCTTGCACCAAATCCACATCCAACGCCAGTGCCTGAGACAGCTGCTGCTCGGTTTCGATTCCTTCGAGTATAGTTATTTTTTGGCAGGACTTGGCAAAATTAAGCAAGTTTTCCAGAAGCTTAGCCATGAGTGGTACCTGGATGGCACTGAGCCAGTGACGGTCGAGCTTGATGCAGTCTACGGCGGTCAGCAGTTGCAGTGATACCATGGCATGGGGGGCGCCGACATCATCAAGGGCTACGGTAATTCCGCGCCGGTGCAGCTCTTTGAGTAATGTTTGTGCCTTGTCGGCATCGTTGACACAGGTGTTTTCTATCAGCTCCACCGTTAAGCCTCCGGTTTGCTGCTGATACTTATCCAGCGCTTGCATCATGCATTGACAATTGGCGCTGTCCAGCGCGTGAGGATCCAGGTTGACGTTGAGTCTGGGGGTCTTGGGCGCTTGACTGAGTTGCAATAATTTGGCCTGCAACTCTACCGCTGCCAGAGCACGGCTGTCTTTATGCAGCCAGTCGAATACAAGATTAGGTGCCAAGGAGGCGCCTTGGTGATCGTAAAAGCGGGCCAGGGCTTCATAACCCTGAATGGCCAAAGTTCGGGGACAGACAAGCGGCTGATATTCACAGGCAATGTGCCGCGGAGGGGAAAGATCCATGCAGTTATCAACGGAGTTAGCTAAATGAATGCTAATTATTCCCATTATGGTGTCAAGATAACAAGTCAATTTACCCCATTAAAGCATCGAGCGCTGAAAAATACGTCTAGGAACAAGCTCTTTAATATCAAAGCGTTGGGAATTTGACTCAGTGCCAATTCACCGCCGCGTCAATAGCGGCGGCCCAGTTCTGTTTCACTGAACTGTGGCAGAGCTTGCTGTTGACGCAGCTCATAAATCTGCCGATAGGTGAACACCGCCTGCACATAGGCGCGGGTTTCGCTGAAGGGGATGGTTTCGATAAAACTCATCACATCCAGTTTGCCGTCGCTCTGCTTTAGCCAACGCTTTACCCTGTGAGGTCCGGCATTGTAAGCGGCAACGGCCAGTACCCGGTTGTTGTCGAACTGTGCCAGCAGCTTGGTGTAGTAGGCGCTGCCCAGCGGCACATTGATGGCCGGGTTGTACAGACTGCGATTGCCATTGAATGTCAATTTAAACTCTTTTGCGGTTTGCTTGGCGGTTGCCGGCATCAATTGCATCAGACCTCTGGCACCCACTGAAGAAGTTGCATAGGGGTAGAAGGCGCTTTCGCGGCGAGATATAGCGCGAATTTCGTTGACATTGACCTTGAACTCTTTACCGGCTTGGGTAAAGAAATTATCGGCAGCATAGGGAAAACGCATCTCCATATCATTCCAGAGCTTGGCCTGAATACTGGCTTCAACCGCCAACGCGTCCCATCCTTGCTGCTGAGCATAGACCCCATACTGGGCGCGCATCTGTTTGTTGTGGCGGGCGAGCATTTGGCTCCATTCGATTCTGGCATCGACCAGTTTATCCAGTGCCAGCAGTTCAGATACCCGGGCAAGCGCCTTGTCATCAGCGAGTCTTGCCTGCATTTGCGCCTGGGGTTGAGTCGGCACATGTGCCAGGTTGGGGGCTAGGCCTAACTCGGCTGCGGCCCAGAAACCATAAAAATTGCGCTCTTGGCTGAGTGCTTCGAGCATAGCATCGTCCCGGCCATTGACCCTCAGGTGCCAGTAGCGCCAGCGCGCATCGTTGCGGCCTTGATCGCTAAGTAAGGGGAGAAAACGGCGGATATCGGCATCATTTTGCTCGGCAATCGCCCAGCGCAAACGGCGCTCGGTCAGATCGTCAGCCTTGAGCAGCGGCAGCATGGTGTCGATATGATCTCTCAGCCCCTCGTCCTCGACGATAAGCGCTCGCCTGACCAGATAACGGTTCAGTTGCCGCCCCTGGAAGTCGCTGAATCTGCCGGCCTTTTCATACTTGACGTACAAACGCACCGCCTGACGCAGATCTCTACGGGCCAGGCGCTTTAGTCCGGCAGAAACGATATCACTGTAGATGGGGGCATCGCCATCAAACTGATTCATGTGCCTGAGGCGGTTGGGATCTTTATAGACCGCCTGCAGCATTTTGGCCTGATTCTGATGTTGGGTAACTTTGCGTCCCAGATACTGCAGCAGACCGCTTTGTCCGGCGTCAAAGGCCAGCATCATCCGCGACCAGATCAACTCCTGAGTGCGGTGCCCGGCCTTGCTCCAGGCATTGAACAGGGGATCGCACTCCTTGGGACGGGAGCGACCATAGAGCCAGAGTTGACGGGCACCGTCCCAGGCTAGCTGTTTATTCCCTTGGCCAAGCTGGGCCCGGTAAAAGTAACATTGCAGCTCAGTGGCTCTGGGCAGTTCCGGGGAAATGGCCAGAAAATCCTGCCAGCGTTTGTCGCCGCCGGCTCGCAGCAGATACCTGTGACGAGCGCTGCCATGCAGGGGCGAATGCTCAAATTTGTCTATTGCCTTTTGTGCCTCTGGGCCTGCAAGCGCCATTATGTCATCCAGTTCGGCGTGAAAATCCAGATAGATATTGAGCGGGTAATCCTTGAGTTGGGCCCTGAGCTTGCGATACTCGTCAAGTTGGCCTTTATCCAGCGCCTCTCTGGCCTTTAGGTAATTTTGGCGTTGTTGTTCCAAAGAGGTAGGCGCCTTGGCCGCATGGCTTATCCCGGGAAACAGTATCCAAGGGGTGGATATTGTCACTGCACTCAAGGCAACGCTGCCGGCGAGGGCTATTCGGGTCAAGGCTTTGCGCATCTAAAACTCCTTGTTGATGGCCTGTTTCACTTGAGAGGCTGAATTCAGGAGGTTAGTTCGCCGTCCTTCTCTGTATTTTCTATGGCATTAACCTCCTTGCCTATTGGCAAGGGCGTTTCTGTCATCGCCTTTTCAAGTAATTGTTTATCCAGTTGTTTACTGGTTTCAACGCCCAACTGTTGCATCTGGTGAGCCTGGCGGATAAGGTTACCCCTGCCGGTAGCCAGTTTATTCATGGCGCCGTTGAAACACTTCTCTGCATTGTCCAGCGCGCGCCCGAGTTTGTCCATATCTTCCAGATAGCCACAGAGTTTATCGTAAATTTTACCGGCTTGCTTGGCGATCCTTTGGGCGTGTTGGTTTTGGTATTCGTAGCGCCAGATGTTATTGATGGTGCGCAGTGCTACCAAAAGATTGGTTGGGCTGACGAGCATGATGTTGTTTTCGAGCGCGAAATTCACCAGCTGCGGCTCTTGTTCCAGTGCCAGCAGGAAGGCGGGTTCCACCGGAATAAACATCAATACATAATCCAGGCTCTTGATGCCGTGCAGTTGCTGGTAGTCCTTTTGGCTCAGGCCTTTGATATGGCCGCGAATAGAGTTGATATGTTCACGCAGCGCCAGGGAGCGCTCTTCATCGGTTTCGGCATTGTAGTAGCGCTCATAGGCCAGCAGTGACATTTTGGCATCTATTACCACATCCTTATTGGCCGGCAGGTGGACTATGACATCGGGTTTAAAGCGCTTGCCGGCATCATTTTTCAGATCCTGCTGCACGTCATACTCATGTCCTTGTCTGAGACCACTTTCCTGCAGTACCCGCTCCAGGATCACTTCGCCCCAGTTGCCTTGCTGTTTGTTGTCGCCCTTGAGCGCCTTGGTGAGATTGACCGCATCCTGACTCATGCGCAGGTTGAGTTGCTTGAGATCTTCCAGTTGGTGTTTCAATGATGAACGTTCACTCTGCTCCTGTGAGTAGGATTCATGAATTTGCCTTCTGAAACCTTCAAGTTGTTGTTTCAGTGGTCCGAGAACACCATCTAGCTGCGATAGGTTTTGGGATTTTAGTCTTTCACTTCTGTCTTCAAAAATCTTGTTGGCGAGATTTTCAAACTGCTCTTTTAAGCGGGCTTCACTGCGCTCAAGCAGTTCGATTTTATCGTTGAGCGCCTGTTGCTCGGCGTCGAAGCGAGCGCTGATTGTCTGCTGCATGGCATTGGACTTTGACAGGTTTAACTGAGTTTCCAACTGCTTGCGCTGAGCATCCTTGAGTTGCTGTTCAAGGTCGGGCACCCGCTCGGCAATGGCTTCTGCTTTACCGAGCTGGGACACCAGCCATTCGGCTTTTTCCTGGCTGCTGCCAAGTTGTTCGTTGAGTTCGCTGCATCTTTGTTCATGTTGCAGCACTAACTGGTCTTTAATCTGTTGCCAACGGCCGCGGGTCATGCGCTGATTAAAGAGGGCGCCAAGCAAGATACCCAGCAGTAATAGGGCCGCGGCGGCAATGAGTTGAGGCGCGGAAATTGTAGTGGCCAAGTCCATATCATGTCCCTTGAGTGCAAAAAAGAGGAGCGGAAAACCCGAATAGAGTCGCAGAATGAGTCAGGGCCTTCAAGGGCTAGGGCGTGTAGACTCAGGATAAATGGCTAAGAGTTGCCCATTTTGTACCTCTTGTCAGTCAAGGTTCAGCCAATGGAGTTGCAGGAATTATTCCAGCAGGAAATTTTTCTTTGCCTGCCTGGGTCTTATAAACTGAATTGACTGCAGCTATTGAGAGGTCACTGTGAGCAATAAAAAATTTAAACTAGGGATTGGCAGGCAAATGCTCTGGGAGTTGCCGGCAACTGAAGTCACGCCGGAAGCCGTATTTCGCGATCGGCGCAACATAGTCAAGGCACTGGGGCTCGGCGTTATAGGTGCCAGTATTCCCGGCCATGTTCAGGCCGGCTTGTTTGACCTTTTCGGTGACAAGCGTGAGAGCGAGGCATTTGTCACCTCAAATCTCAATTATCACAGCAACCCGGACTTTCAATTACCTGGGAGCCTGACACCCCTTGACAAGGTGATCCGCCATAACAACTTTTACGAGTTTGGCACCGGCAAACAAGATCCCTTCGAAAATAGTCAGAGCCTCAAGGTCAATCCCTGGGTGCTTAAAATCGAAGGCGAGGTCGAGCGCCCCTTAACGCTGGATTATGACGACCTGCTCAAGTTGCTTCCCCTGGAGGAGCGCCACTATCGTTTGCGCTGTGTCGAGGCCTGGTCCATGGTGATCCCCTGGGTTGGCTTTCCGCTGGCGGCTTTGCTGGCCAGGGCCGGAGTCAAATCCTCTGCGACTCATGTGGCCTTTGAAACCCTGTTTGATCCCGAGCAGATGCCGGGGCAACGCAATCGCTTGATGGGCGGCGGCATTCATTATCCCTATGTGGAGGGATTAAGACTCGATGAGGCGATGAACGAGTTGAGCTTCCTGTCGGTCGGCCTCTATGGCAAGACGCTGCCGCCGCAAAATGGGGCTCCTGTGCGTTTGGTGGTGCCCTGGAAATATGGTTTCAAGAGCATTAAATCTATCGTGAAAATTAGGCTTTTGGACAAACAGCCGCCGACCAGTTGGCATCAACTGGCACCCCATGAATACGGTTTTTATGCCAACGTGAACCCAGGAGTGGATCACCCTCGTTGGTCACAGGCGACAGAGCGGCGGATTGCCGAAGGCGGGATCTTCTCTGCCAAACGGATCCCGACCCAGATGTTCAACGGCTATGGTGAGCAGGTCGCGCATCTGTACCGGGATCTGGATTTAAGGAAATACTATTGATGCGTCTAGTTCCCAAGCAACTGCCTTGGTTAAAGGCGTTGCTGCATCTGGCCGCCGGTTTGCCCCTGCTTTATTTGGTCCTGCAAGTGGTGACAGACAGGGCCGGTGGCGATCCTGTGCAATATATTATCCATTTCACCGGCAAGGGGGCGCTCAATGCTTTGGTGGCCACCTTGTTGGTATCGCCAGTTGCCAGAAAATTCAAATTGGGGTTGTTGATGCAGACTCGGCGTTTGCTCGGACTTTGGGTATTTGCCTGGGCCTGCTTGCATATTCTCAGCTATTTCAGCCTGGATCTGCTGTTTGCCTGGGAGCTGCTATTCAGTGAAATTATCAAGCGCCCCTATATTTTAGTGGGGGCCAGTGCCTGGTTGTTGCTAGCTGCGCTGGCGCTGACCTCGTTCAAGGCATTGCAGCGCCGGATGGGGCGGCGTTGGCAGCAACTGCACTACAGTATTTATGCCATTGCCCTGTTGGTACCTGTGCATTATTACTGGTCGGTGAAGTCTGAAGTCATTGAGCCCAGCCTTTACCTTGCTGCCATGTTGCTGTTGTTGGCGATAAGACTGCCGAGGTTCAGCTGGTTTAGGCGCCTCTGGCCGACAGTTTGAAGTTCAGGCGTGTGTGGCCGGGCAAGTCAGGCATCGGCACTGGGTGAGGCAAAGCTGTAGCGCTTCTTTAGTGCCAGTTCCATGGAAGCCTGAGGTTGTGCCTGCTTGGCCTGATACATGGCACTGTCGGCAGCGCCGATGAGTTCGGCCAGGGTGTCGCCATGTTCGGGATAGAGACTGATGCCGGTACTCAGGCCAACCTGAAGTTGTTGCCCTTGCCAGGGGATATCGGCACCCAAGGCATGAATCTTTTCCAACACGGCACAGACTTCTTCGCGGCTATTTATCGGCTCCAGCCAGATGATAAATTCATCGCCGCCGATACGGGCCACCAAATCCGAGCGTCTTAATGTCTCCTTCAGCCTTTTGGCAATTTCCACCAGCACTGCGTCACCGGCGCTGTGGCCAAAATTGTCGTTGATGGGTTTGAATTTATCCAGATCAATGAATAGCAACGCAGCCTTAAGCTGTTGACGTTGGCAACGTACTATGGCGTGTTCCAGTTCAGTGGTGGCGGCGCCGCGATTGAGCGCGCCGGTGAGGTCGTCATGATCTGCCAGATATCGCAACCTGTCTTGCTGTAGTTGCAACTGCTGGGTTTGCACTTCTACCTCTAATTGCAATTGCTCTTTTCGTTCGGTTGCTTCCATCAATGCCTGTTTCATATTGTTGAATTCATGGGCCAGTTCAGAGAGTTCATCTTGTTGTTCCAGCCTGATACGGCTATGAAGATCGCCCTTGGCCAGATCGCGTATGCCGCGTTTTAAACTGCCCAAATGGCGCCGAAAACGTCTCAGAGTATGCAGGGTAAAGCCTGTCACCAACAGGGCAATGGCCAGCAGCAGGGCACCGTTGAGATAGAGATGGCTGAGCTGCAGCACACGGGCTCTGTCCATAGTGTGATGTTGAAAGCGAAACAGATCTTCGCTCATGGATTGAATGCTCATATTGTATCTTGACAGCAACATACTACTGACCAACTGATCATCTGCTATCAGAGACAGCTTGGGCAGAGAATGCTCCAATAGGGTGCTGATGTTGTTGCTTTGGCGTTTGAGGTTAGCCAATAGCTGTTGTTGCTGTTCATCATCGACCTGAGTGGTAGTCAAGAGGGCGTTTAGGCGCAGCAGATCCCTTTGGGTGTTTTCCACAGCTTGGGTGTCCCGGTATTGTTGCAGCAGCCATAAGTTGGACCTGAGCAGATCCAGGTGTAGTTGCAGTTCAACCAGTTTGTGCATCTGTTGAAACGTCTGCTGGGAGAAATGACGTTGTTGCAACAGTGACAGCGCCAGTACCAGTGTCAGGGTGATGCAGAGAATGACCAGAATGCTGAGGCGGCTGGATAATTTCATCTCTGTTCCACCAATGACATATGTTGTATCTGATCCAGTGCTTTGGGAGCGATAACATTTCTGAAGTCGGGCAACTGCTGGGCTTCTATGGTGCCGCTGGTCATGGCCCAGCGAGCCTGTGATTGCAGATTACTGAGCAGGCTATTACCCAATGACAGACGAAACAGATAGTCCGGCCATAGAGCGACGACTTCTTCAGTGGGTAGGTGCAGATATTCGGCAACCAACTGACGGGCTTCTTGTGGATGCAGGACGATAAATTCACTGGCGAGTTTCAGCGCCTTAAGGATCCGAACATGGTGTTCGTAGTGCGTCTGATTGTCGCCCTTACGACTGATGAGATTAAAAGACAGGCTATACAAACCGCGACTGGGAAATTCGTTTATCTTGCCTGGTTGATGTTGCAATAGCTGAAATCCGTATGGCTCCCAAACCGAAATTGCATCCACATCGCCTGCAAGCAGCGCCGACGCCAAAGCTGACGGGCGGATATCCACCCGAACCGGCGCCAAGGACGGGTGTCCGGCTATGTTGAGTATGGTATCAAGAAAATACTCGCTGGCGCTGCCGGCGACGATGCCAACGCGCTTACCATCCAGCTGGGTTGGAGTGGTGATACCGCTCTTATGTAGGGTTAACAGTTTGATGTCGTTATCCGATTCGGCAAAGCTTGCCAGCACGGTGAAGTCGGTTCGCTTGAAGCTATTAAACATCACTACGGATTCAGAGCTGGTGGCCAGATCAGCCCTGTTATTGAGCAGAGCTTCGAAGCAAAGATCGCCTCCTTGAAGTGGTTGCAGCACTACATAGACGCCTTCGCGGGCAAAGAGTTCGAGCTTGTCGGCAATAATGACAGGAGCTGAAAGCAGTGAGGTGGATACGGCGATGCGAACCGGAGTCTGGTTGAGCAAAATTGGGGAGTTTGGCTGTCTGGGTATGCTGAGCCAGATAAACAAGAATAGCAATAGAGCCAAAGGCACTAGCATTTTTCCCATGGTTATTGCTGTCCTCCATTCGTCATAGTCTGAAGCCCTAGTTTTGTTCAATCAGGTGATTTCAAGTTTCTTAAGTGTAGTGCAAACAGAAGGGCGTGCTATAAAAAGGCTCATATTTTTCATGGGATTATTTGTGGTATTCGGTTGGAAAGTGAAACCGATCGCGGAAGACAGTTATTTCTTTGGTTAAGTGTAGTAAGCGAACAATAACGCGATGGAATTCAAAAAGTGAAATAAGTTGTGAAATATTATTTGGGTTGATAACGCACATCCTTGTCCCATAAAAAGAGAGGCACAGATATTGTCTGCGCCTCTCTGATATCGAACAATATTGTAATCGATATTAAACTCACATCCTTACTTACTACCCTGATTGGCCATATAGACCAATACTTCATCATAGGACATGTTGAGTTCGCGGGATAAATTGATGACCTTGGTCTTAAAGGTTTGTACTTGCTCCTGTTTATGCAAGTTGTTTTGCGTATCTTCAACCAATTCATTGACCGCTTCCTGAAGAAGCTTCAGACGCCTAAGGCTAAAGTCCAAAGACTTCAAATAGCGGGTCATCTGCTGTTTGTTTCTGGCTTGCTCAAGATCCGTTGAGTGTTTTTTTTCATATCCATATGCATCGAGTGCCGCAATAGCACTCTGCAAATCGAGATCTTTTGTCATGTATGTTCACTTAAAACGAAGTTTTGCCCGAAAGGGGGGACAGGATAAAGGGATCGCAAAGCTGTCACCTATAATAGTCTATAGTATATTTCTGAAATTACTCAAGCATTTCACCGTTTATTGGATGAGATAAATCTGGAGACAGCTGTTCTGCTATCATGGAACTTGTGGTGACAGGATAAGGGCGTTAACCTAGAAAGCAGTATTTGCACGGAGGCCTCTATGCTGGATTTGTTACCGGATCTCTTTGATCATTATGAAAATGATCTCACGTTGCTGCCATCTGTCTTTCGTCAGTTTGGTGGCAAATCGATTTTTTGGGGCGAAATCGTTACCGTCAGGTGTTTCGAGGATAATTCCAAGGTGAAACAGCTGTTGGCAACCGATGGTACGGGTAAAGTACTGTTGGTGGACGGTGGCGCTTCTACCGCCAAGGCCCTTATGGGGGATCTCATTGCCCAGAGTGCTGTTGACCATGGTTGGCAGGGAGTGGTGATCTACGGCGCTGTGCGTGATGTTGCCACCTTGGCAACTATGCCGCTAGGGGTAAAGGCTCTGGCGCCAGTCCCCATTAAAACCGAGCGCAAGGGAGCAGGAGAAATAAACTGTGCACTTTACATCGGAGATGTGCATATAACCCCCGGAATGATGCTTTATGCTGACGATAATGGCATCGCAATTAGTCAAAATCCCCTGAATATGGCCTTTATCAGTTGAACAAGCGCCTTAGTCCTTATTGTTGAACAAGGAAACTATTATGAAAGTGGTTAAGTGGATACTGGGTATTTTCGCGGTATTGTTTCTCGGTCTGGTTCTGTATTTGACCTTGTTGTTTGATCCCAACGACTTTAAACCTCAGATTGTCGATGCGGTAAAAAAACAGACAGGGCGTGAATTGGTCATCAGTCAAGATCTCAACTGGACTTTTTTCCCGACTCTGGGAATTGAATTGGGCGGTATCAGCCTGAGTAACCCTGATGGATTTGATGAAAAACAGATGTTGGCGGTCAACCAGGTTGTCGCTGAAGTGGCCTTGATGCCACTGTTTCGTAAAGAAGTGGAAATTGCCCAATTAAACCTCGATGGTTTGAAACTGGATCTCATTACCCAGAAGGACGGCCGTACCAGTCTGGATGGGCTCAGTGGTGACACAGGTACGGCCAAAGAGCAACCCAAGGATACCGAAGGCAGTGCTCAGGGGCTGG
The DNA here is from genome assembly GCF_047314685.1 of Shewanella sp. BJSY2023SW001. Taxonomy (NCBI): domain Bacteria; kingdom Pseudomonadati; phylum Pseudomonadota; class Gammaproteobacteria; order Alteromonadales; family Shewanellaceae; genus Shewanella; species Shewanella sp. BJSY2023SW001. The sequence continues at coordinate 82,212 of NZ_JBKORF010000066.1, read as the reverse complement.
CCAGTCTCAATATAGGCGGCATCAATATCACCAATACCCAAATTCATCTGCTCGACAAGCGCAGTGGCAGTGACCAAACCTTTGTACTTGAGTCCCTGACCCTGGGCGAGTTTTCGCTGGGTAAATTTGCCCCTCTGGCCTATAAGTTCAGCGGCAGCATGCCGGAGATGAAAATTGTCAGCGAGGGTAAAGGGCAATTGAAAATCTCAGCGGACATGAAGCAGTTGGAGATCACCGGCTTTGCCATTGACAATCGTGTCGAAGGCAAGAGTATGCCCGGCGGTAAGTTGAGCGCCACTCTGAATGCTGATGTGAAATTGGATCTCAATCGTCAAAATGCCGAGTTGGTATTGAGTAGCCTCAAGGTGGCTGATATTGAAGGCAAAGGGGATCTCAAAGTGGCTTTCGGCGGCAAGATACCGGATGTGAAAGCCAACTTGGCTTTGGGAGAAATTGATCTCGACAAGTTGCTGCCGGCCAGTGAGGAAGGCAAAGCCGCAGCCAAAACCACTGAATCGGCAACGGCCGCCAAGGCCAGCAGTGAACCTGACTTGAGTGCAATGAAGCAGGTCAACTTCGCCATGGATTTAACGGTTAAGGCCATTAAAGTTGCCGGTTTGACCACTGAAAACTGGCAGATGGATCTGGTACTGAACAATGGCGTGCTGAATATGAAGCAGCTCAGTGCTGACTTGTATCAGGGCAAACTGATGACCAAGGCACAGCTTGACGGTCGCAATAAGGTTGCCAGCTACAATTTTGATACTCAGCTCAATGGCGTCAAAATTCAACCTTTACTCAAGGATGCGGCCGACTTGAAAATTCTGGCCGGGGCCACCGCTTTTAATGTCAAAGGTAAAGGCAAGAGCCTAATTCCGGATAACATCAAGCAGAACCTGGACGCCAACGGCAAGTTTGAAATCAGCGATGGTGCGCTCTATGGGGTGAATATCCCTTATATGATCCGCAGTGCCCAAGCCAAGCTTAAAGGTGATTTGTCGGCTCAGGAAGAGGGCGAACGCAAGACAGATTTCTCCAGCCTGACCGGCAGTTTCAGTCTGAAAAATGGTCTGGCCAATAACCCGGATCTCGCTATGGCATCACCACTCATTCGTTTGGCGGGTGCAGGTAGTGCCAACCTTATCAGTGAGCAGCTGGACTATAAGCTGAAAACCTCAGTAGTCGGCAGCCTCAAGGGCCAGGGCGGTGAAGGCAAGAATGATCTGGCCGGTGTCGAAATTCCGCTGATGATTTCCGGTTCATTCCAGGAACCCAAATTTGCACTCGATACTCAGGCGCTGTTTGATTCCAAGCTCAAGGAAGAGACCGAGAAGGTGAAAGACAAGCTTAAAGACAGCATCTTCAAAAAACTTGGAGGAGGTAATTGATGCGCGCCGTTTTGCCTTTGCTAGCGGTCTTGGCACTCGCTGGTTGCAGCGGCTCCAATGCCGCAACTACTCAGCCTGTGCCTCAAAAGAGCCCGACAGGGATGGAGGAACTCAGAATGCCGACACTGCACTTTGGTACCATCAAGAAAGCGCCTACACCGGCACTGTTTGAAGGTAAGCTGACGTTTAGCGATGTGGTTGATAAGCAACCTTTGCAGGTGATGTTGGAGATCCACAATCCCAAAGCATACGCGATTGGGATCCGCTTCAATTCTGGGATGACAGCTGATCTTTGGTTGGTGGATGATAAGGAACAGCGAGTCTGGGCTTGGTCAGACGAAATGATGTTCACTCAAGCAATCAGAGATACCAGCGTCAAGCCGGGGCAGACACTGAAGGTGATGTTCAAGGTGCCAGCCAAGGCGCTTGAGCGTATTGGTCCTGAGGGGTACAGTTTCCAGGCACGTTTTGAAGGTAAACCTCTGGAATCCAGTATGGCCGCTATGGCTATGTTGGAAGTGCCGGTAGCCAGGCGCTGATCCCCTGGGATAAATTAAATGCAGCTCTGGCAAGCTGAAACTGAAATCCAAAATCCGATGATACAGACTCATCGGATTTTTTATGGGTGTTGTCGGCCGTTCTCCAAAGTTGCTTTTTACTGAAACCATCATTAAATAGCTTTTTGAGTGGCCTGCAAACAGCGCTTGGCAGAGGGAATTGTATTGGCAATGACCAGATAATAAAATGCCGTCTCTTTACAGAAACGGCATTATTTACATTGGTTTGCCCTTTAATCAGGGGCGTTCCGGCAGTGTCACATTGAGTTCGAGTACCGACAGGTTGTCATCGTTCTGATCCAACTGCACAGATACTTGCTCTTCAGAGATGTGCACATACTTGCGGATCACTTCAATTATCTCCTGCTTCATCTGCGGAAAGTAATCCGGTGCCCCGCGCTCACCGCGTTGATGGGCAACGATGATCTGCAAACGTTCCTTGGCAGTTGCCGCGGTGCTGCTTTTCTTGCTGCTTCTGAAATAATCGAGTAATGACATAATTTAGCTACCAAATATTCGTTTAAGGAATCCTTTCTTTTCTTCCGCGACAAAGCGTAGCGGAAGCTCTTCACCCAGCAGACGAGCCACAGTATCCTCATAGGCCTGCCCTGCATCGCTGTCATGATCTATGATCACCGGCACACCAGAGTTGGAAGCCTTGAGCACTGCCTGGGACTCAGGAATAACTCCAAGCAGATCTATTGCCAGGATCTCCTGCACATCTTCCACACTGAGCATTTCGCCGGTTTTCACCCTGGCAGGGGAGTAGCGGGTCAGCAGCAGATACTCCTTGATAGGCTCAAGCCCTTGTTCGGCACGGCGGCTACGGCTTTGCAGCATGCCTAGAATTCTGTCTGAATCCCTGACCGAACTGACCTCAGGGTTGGTTGTTACTATGGCTATATCGGCAAAATAGAGTGCCATCATAGCGCCGGTTTCGATACCTGCAGGGGAGTCACAGATGATGTAATCAAAGTCTTTGCTCAAATCATCGAGTACCTTGCCGACACCTTCCCGGGTCAGGGCATCCTTGTCCCGGGTTTGGGATGCAGGTAAAACGAACAGTTTATTGCAGCGCTTATCTTTGATAAGTGTTTGATTTAGATTGGATTCACCATTGATGACATTGACAAAGTCGTAAACAACCCTGCGTTCACAGCCCATGACCAAATCCAGATTTCGAAGGCCAATATCAAAATCGATAACGACTGTCTTATGTCCTTTGAGCGCCAAGCCGGTGGCGATAGCCGCGCTCGATGTGGTCTTGCCCACACCGCCTTTACCTGAGGTGACAACAATAATTTGTGCCATGTTCTATTTTATCCTTTCCATCTGCCTTATCCGGGCAGCGATTCAACGATTAATGACTCACCGCTGAGCCTAATACAACCACTCTTGGCGGTACAGTGTTGCTGCAGGTTTTCAGTCAACCAGTACTGTCCCGCAATCGAAACCAGTTCAGCTTCCATGGACTGGGCCAGGATCACGGCATGCTTATCGCCGTTGGCTCCCGCCATAGCTTTACCACGCAGTGCCCCGTATACATGAATGCTACCATCAGCAATGACTTCAGCGCCATTCCCTACTGCACCAAAAACGATTAAATCACCGTCTTTGGCGTAGATTTGTTGCCCTGAACGCACGTTTTGTTTGACGATCTTGGTGACCCTCGGGGGAGGCGGTGGCAGTTCGGATTGCTTTCCTGCCTTGATACTGGCTAACCCCTGGGCTTTGGCGGTTTCATTGAGATCCTTATCGGCTGCAGTTACCCCAACTATCACCAACTGTCTGTCGGTCAGTCCCTGGCGCAGTCCTTGGAGATCTATATCTGTGCCATTAACTTGACTCAGGTTTAGCACCAATGGAGCATTAATAAAAAACTGCGGAGCCTGGGCGAGCTTGCCATCGAGCTCTTTGAAAAGGGCGTCCAGATCAGGGGTGTTGATGTGAAGTACAGAGAGCGTAAAAGAAGAGCCTTTTAGCTCTAGACTAGGTTTTGGCATCCCGGCATCATTCTCCAGAAAATGAGCAGTCAGATTGCGTGACAGCGTTATATTCCAAGGCGTCCATGTTATAGTGTGCCCCGATAAGTGGCAAGTTTGAACCCATGGAAATTGATACAATTATGATCTGTGCTGTCTATAAAAGCCTGAAAAAAGCCGACACCTATTTATTCGTCAACAAGAAAGATCAGTTTGATGATGTACCTGCACCCTTGATGCAGGTATTTGGACCACCACAATTGGTCATGTTGTTACCGTTGCAAAAGAGGCGGCAACTGGGCATCGCTGATATTAACAAGGTAAAAGCAGAACTGGCGGAAAAGGGCTATTATTTGCAATTACCGCCGCCTCCGGTGGATATGCTGAAGGAGCTGAGACTTAGCAAGGGCCTGGATGATCACTCTGCTTAAGGAATAACGCATTTTATGGATAGACTTTCCCTGGTGTTTATTTCGCTGCTGGGCGCGTCGCTGACCAAGGTCTGCGTGGCCACCGAGGGCAGTTTCGAGCAGTATCTTGATATATTAAAACAGGACGCGGCAGCGAAAGGGATAGATCAATTCACCTTGAATAAGGCCTTCAGTCAAATAAAGCTGTTTAAAAAGGCCTCAAATGATGACAAGGCCATTCCAAAGCCTCCACAGGATTTGGAACATTATATCCCCCGGATTATCAATGAAGAGATGGTGGTCAAGGGACGGGTATTGGCTGAAGAGTATCGGCCGCTGTTGCTTGGGCTGGGAAAACAATACCGGGTGCAACCCAGGTTTATTCTGGCCCTTTGGGGACTCGAGTCGGATTTTGGCAATCAGCAGGGTAGTTATCCTGTGCTGTCTGTGACAGCGTCACTGGCCTATGAGGGGCAAGAGGCTTATCGCAAAGAGTTCATCTCGGCATTGAAAATTCTCGCGTCACAATCGGTCGACTTTAACGAGCTTAAGGGCTCGAGTACCGGCGCAATGGGGCCTTTGGGGCTGATGCCAAGTACCTACCTTCAATATGGCAGCGACGGCGATGGCGACGGCAAGGTCGATATCTGGAATAGTTTTGCTGATGGTTTGGCATCTGTGGCTAACTATTTGCGGCAAGCAGGCTGGGATGACACGCAAACCTGGGGACGTCAGGTTAAAGCGCCCGAGTCGATAAAGAATGACCAATTGGGTGTAGGTTATCAGGCGAGTTTCAGTCACTGGCAGAAGTTGGGCGTTCGTCGTTACGATGGCGGTGATCTACCAGGCCGAACTGATATGCAAGTGTCACTGATCATGCCTGATGGCAAACGTGGTCGTCACTATCTCGTGTATCAGAATTATCGCGCCTTGCGAAGCTGGCAGGATTCAGATTATTTCGCTTTGGCAGCGGCCTATCTTTCCGAACGGATCAAGTATCCATCCTCAAAATAGTGTAAAATAGCGGTTACGCAAGTTTTCAAGAACGAATCAACAAGTTTATGTCCTTCTGGTTAACCAAGACCCTGGCCGAAATGACTCCCGATGAATGGGAGTCTCTCTGTGATGGCTGTGGCAAATGCTGTCTCAACAAGCTCATTGATGATGAAACCGATGAACTCTACTATACCAATGCGGCTTGTAAGTTATTGTCTGATAAAGATTGCAGCTGTATTCATTATGAAAAGCGCTTTGAATTTGTTCCCCAATGTACTGCGGTGACGGCGAATAATATCGGGGAGCTGGACTGGCTACCGGATAGTTGTGCTTACCGGCGTTTGTATCAGGGACGACCATTACCCGCCTGGCATCCGCTTTTGACCGGTTCCAAGAATGCTATGCATGAAGTGGGGATGTCGGTGAAAGATAAGACATTGAGTGAAACTAAAGTCAGGGATCTGGAAGATCATATTGTGCTTTGGCCGCTGAAAGATTTGGATTAATACTATTTATATAAAAAAGCCAAACAAATCATGTTTGGCTTTTTTATATTTAGAAAACCTGAAAGCTTGATTGTGGAAGCAATCAGTTGCGTCTTTTGCTCAGAATTGGCATAGCGTAGAGCAGTAGTGCCAACAGGTAGGTGGCAAAAGCAACAATCATCCACTGCGACATAGTGATGCCGATAAAGCTCCAGGGAATATCGGTGCACATGCCTGTTGGCATAAATACCGAAGGGAGCCATTCATGCAGTGGCATCCAGGAAGGGAAGTCCGGCAGAAATGAGCAAGTGGAAAAGGGTGAAGGGTTTTGCTGCATATCATTGAGTTCAATGGCTAACCTCAGTCCCCAACTGGCGCTAAACCCCCATAGCAAGGCGGCAAGCAGTCGTACGGTACGTATTCCCGGCGCCAGAAAACCTATGATGCCGGCCAGCAGTAAACCCAACACCGCCAGGCGCTGGTAGATACACATAACGCAAGGCTCGAGTTGCATTACGTGCTGAAAGTACAGTGCAGCAAGCTCCAGAGACAGGGCGCTGAGCGCCAGAACTCCCCAAGCTATGCGGGAGTGGGCGAAACGTATCATTGCAGTCAAATCTATTCTCCATTGATGACCATCAGTCCGGGGTGAGGTGGGATAATTCCTAAGATGGGTGCCAACCCCATAAAAAAACGCCCACCAAGGGGCGTTTTTTGGACTCTACTGAAACCCAAAGGTTCAGTCAATAATCGACTAATGACCTACAGCAGCACCTTTACCCAGCACTTCTTGAGCGCTGTGGTGCAGGATCATACCTGAGTCGTAGAAGTATTGGGTCATCTGCTCCAGGAAGCCTAACTCAATGGTCAGTACACCAACAATGGACAGTACGATAGTGTATGGCAGGGCCATCCAAACCATACGGCCATATGAGAGACGGATGAGCGGAGCCAGAGCTGAGGTCAGCAGGAACAGGAAGGCCGCCTGACCGTTAGGAGTCGCTACAGAGGGCAGGTTGGTCCCAGTGTTGATGGCAACGGCAAGCAGGTCAAACTGATCGCGGGTGATCTGGCCATCAATCAGCGCGGCTTTCACCTCGTTGATATAGACAGTACCCACAAACACGTTATCGCTGACCATGGACAACAAGCCGTTGGCCACATAGAAGATAACCAACTGCATATTGCCTTCAAAGCCGAGAGCCCATTGGATGACAGGGGCAAACAGGCCTTGATCGATAATCACACCTACAATGGCAAAGAATACCGCCAACAGTGCGGTAAATGGCAGGGCTTCTTCAAAGGCTTTACCCAGGGCGTGTTCATCGGTAATACCGTTGAACGCCGTGGTCAGAATTATCACTGACAGACCGATGAGACCAACTGATGCCAGGTGGAACGCCAGACCGACAATCAGCCAAATACCAACCAGAGCTTGGATAACCAGCTTCATCTTATCTTTACTGGTTCTGTGGGCATCTTCGTGGGCCGCAAATTCCACCAGAATTTTGTGCACAGCCTCAGGCAGTTGGGCGCCATAACCACAGATGCGGAATTTTTCTACCAGCATACAGGTAATGATACCGGCAAAGAATACTGGCACAGTCACAGGCGACATCCGCAGGGCGAATTCGGAGAATTGCCAATTGGCCTGAGCGGCTATGATCAGGTTTTGTGGCTCACCCACCATGGTGCACACGCCACCGAGGGCAGTACCAACCCCGGCATGCATCAAGAGGTTACGCAGGAAACCACGAAAGGCCTCCAATTCTTGGGCATTGAGTTGTTCACTACCATCCGAGGTGTGGTCATGATCGGCGCTGAAGTCTTTACCGGACGCCACTTTATGGTAAATGGAGTAGAAGCCTATTGCCACGGCAATGATCACTGCGATAACCGTCAAGGCATCGAGGAACGCCGACAGGAAGGCAGAGGCGACACAGAACATCAAGGATACAACTATTTTGGAACGTACCTTGGTGATCATCTTGGTAAATACATAAAGCAGTAACTGCTTCATGAAGTAGATACCGGCCACCATAAATACCAACAATAGTAATACTTCGAGGTTGGCCTCAATCTCGTGTAACACTTGGCTGGGGCTGGTCATTCCGATGAATACGGCCTCAATCGCCAATAAACCGCCTGGTTGCAGAGGATAGCACTTAAGTGCCATGGCCAGAGTGAAGATAAACTGCACGACCAAAAACCAGCCCGCAACAAAGGGATTGATACTGAAGAGTATCGGGTTGATGACAAGAAAAATCAGTATTGCAAGCTTGTACCACTTGGGTGAGTTACCCAAGAAGTTACTCATAAAAGCCTGAATCGGTGTAGCAGGCATGTCTTCCTCTCTAATCTGTTATAAGTGGTTGTAACGTCATTGTTTGACGAACGGTAAAATTTGCGTAGTTCAGTCTAGCCTAAAGATAAACTCAATGTAATGATTAGGGTATACAGGGATTTCAAAAAGCGGATCTCGAGCGCAAAATTCAGTGACTGCTGATTTGAACTTGGTCACTTTTATAGCAATTATTGAGAACTCTACAGGGCTGGATTTCCCATTTGTGATCTGATGGTTTTCATTTTTCGTCGCTCTGGTATGATCTGTGGCCAGAATAATGCTAACAATCGGAAAACCGGGCTGATGATAATCAATGCCAAAGGACCTGCAAGTTTTGCAGAGAAATATATAGTGCGTTCAATCTGGGAAAATAAGTTTCCCCCCGGCTCCATACTTCCTGCGGAACGGGAATTATCAGAGCTTATTGGCGTTACCCGCACGACTTTAAGAGAAGTGTTACAGCGTTTGGCCCGCGACGGTTGGTTGACTATTCAGCATGGCAAACCCACCCGAGTGAATAATTTCTGGGAAACCTCAGGACTTAACATTTTGGAGACGATTGCCGATCTCAACCCGGAAGGTTTTCCTGTACTGGTTGATCAGCTCTTGTCCGCCAGAACCAATGTCAGTGCCATCTATTTTCGTGGAGCGCTACGGCATAACCCGGATACTGCGGTCGAGGCACTGTCTAAAATCCATGATCTGGAAGATGAAGCAGAGGCTTATGCCGAGTTTGACTACCAGTTGCATCACACCCTAGCGTTTTCATCGGGGAACCCTCTGTATGTGCTTATCCTAAACGGATTCAAAGGGTTGTATGCCAGAGTCGGACGCTACTATTTCAGCAGCTCCGAGGCTCGGGCCTTGGCATTGGCTTTCTATCAAAAACTTGAAACCCTGGCCAAGGACAAAAATTATACTCAAGTACCGGCCTTGATGCGATCTTATGGTATTGATAGCGGCATCATGTGGCAAAAATTACGTGATGCTATGCCGTTGGAAATGGCTCAGGATAACCAATAAATATTTAAAGAAAGTGCGAATAAGCCCCATGTATGCACTGCTTGCAGGGCTGGATGCAAGCAGTGCAAGCAGCAAATGGCCTATCCTTTTCCCTAAGTTTGGGTTCCTGTAAACACTTGCTATGTTACTTGTCTGATATGATAAGTGACCTTTGTTAACTCAGGGTGCTTGGTTAAATACTTTGAGTTAATATCAACTTCTCAATATACAGCTTATGTTTTAGCTCATTGATTCTAAAGGAATAACCAGCCTTATATGGCTGTATTTGTCATCATCGACGCTTATGGTCATCTCCCCAAGCAACTTTAATCTAACGTAATCTTGCAAGTTGACAAGGGAATCTGTTGCGCTGTGTTCTTTCGCTACATGCTCAGGATTTGTTTCCCTTCTGTTGGTTAGCTTAGTCTCGAAATGATGTTCATCTATTTTGGTGGCGTTGAGCGTGATGCATGAACCTTGGGGAGTATCATGTAATATTTGTCTCAACAAAGGGTAGAAGAGCAATAATAATTGCCATGGTTTGGCGCCAGGTAGGAGCTTTTCTTCAATAATTATTCTCATTTCAACATTGGCTTCAGTAAATGCAGATGCCAACAGAGCCTGCATATGGAAGACAAACTCGTCGAAGTAGAGCGCTTTGATTTCTGTTTGAGGATGGTTAACCAAGGCCAAAAGATGGCGTAATCTGGCGGACTCAGCCAAGATAAGCTCTTTGGACTCTTGTTGTATTTCGCCTATGTCAGGCTCGAACAGTCGGGATCCCAAGTGATCAAAAGCGCTAGATAGCTCACAGATGAGCTGACCAAATAAATTGGGGAGTTGTAACTCCTGTTCCTGCATCAATGTTGTGCTGAGGCTGAGTAACTGGGACTTGCTTTGTGCTTGTTGCAACATGGTTTCCAACTGCTCAAGCTGTTGCTGCTGTTGTTGGATGGTACGTTTGTTACGCTTATTGAGATCAACCTGCAATTCCAGGGCCTGTTCCAGTTGTCGCTCTTGTCGTTTGTGACTGGAAAGGTCAAATGCTATGGCGCCTATGCCGCAGATCTCGGCAAATTCATCCCGAATTGGGAAGCGGGTTACTTGAAATGTCACATCTCCCAGAGGGGTTGCTATGGGTTCTTCAGAGCAGAACGGACTGTGATTGTTTATCACTCTTTTATCATTGGCCTGGTATATTTGCGCCAAGCCAAGCGGAAATACCTGAGTATCATTGGCGCCGATAAATTGATTGCGTTCATGGGCGGTTATTTCGCAGTATTTATCATTAACTAGTGTGTATTTACCAGTCAAGTCTTTGATATATATTATATTTTGCGAGTGATTCATTAAGGCGTTCAGCTGCTCGGTACGTATTTTTAGGACTTGTTGGGCCTTATACTGTACTTCCAGCTGTTGCTCCAGCGCCAGGTTACTGGCGTCCAGGCTAGCCATAGTTGTTTCCAACTGCCGGGTACGGGAGATAAAGCTGCCGGCTAATATCCCCAGTTCATCTTCTCTATCTCTGGCATCCAACTCCAAACGGGCAGGGTTGTTTTCTCTGAGCGCCTCGGCCATACGGCTAATAGGTTTAATAAATAACCTGTGTTGAACCAGAAACAGCAGTAACAGCGCCAGCAGTTGAATTGCAACAAGATAGATACCCACTTTACCGGCTATTAAGGTTGCATCTTTCTTGAGCGAGGACAGTGGCGTAACTATTACTATTTTCCAATAGGTCTTTGGCATCAAAAATACCGAAACCAGTGCAGGTTCCTTGAGCAAGGGGTCTTGATTAAGCTCTTGAGTTAACAAAAGTTTGGCATTTGCTGGCCATTCTCTGGCAGAGTTATTGATTATAGTATTGAGTAACGCAGCGTCTGTTTCATCACGGTCCCCCAACAAGGATGCCAATTGTTGATTGCTAAAGGCTTTGTGTTGGTTTGCCTGTTGGATAAGTACTTGATCCGCACTGCGAAGCGCTTCACCAACGAATTGGAATTCTGGGAAAAGGCGTTCCAAACGTTGAAAATCATCTAAACTCAGCGGCTTTTCTCGAGTATTGTCTTGAAACTCATCTTCCCAGGGGGATGCGAGTAAGTGGTTGCGATAATCAAGGGCAAACACATAACCACTAAGATCTTTCAGGGCGCCTCTAAAGAAACGGTTCAGGCCTCCCAGGCTAATGTCTACAGTGGCGGCACCAATAAATTCATGATCTTGCCAAATAGGAACAGACGCTGTGACCATGGCTTCTGCAGTGTAAGGATCACGATAGGCACTTGACCAGAAGGTTCTGTCTGCCGGGAAAAAGCGTGTCGGTTTATACCAATCTTCGTTATGGTAACCTTGTTGGGGTTGTTCATTATAACTGTTGAGTTGCTGCAATTCGCCATAACCGTCTCGATACCAGAAGAGGCTGTCAAGAATTTTTCCCGGTTCAAAAGCTCTTGGTTCGGGCCAAATACCGCCGCCGGTAATCATTTCCTTTTGGGTATCTAATTCCAACACAGATTTGATACTGGCCTGAAGTTCAAATTCGTTGCCACGATACAGAGCTCCGAGGTTCGCCATGGTACTGACCAGGCTTTCTATTTGGGAGGTGACTTCCTGCAGTCTTGCGGTAACGACTTGACCATAACTTTGATTCAATGCTCTTTGTTGGCTAAGCAACTGGTTACGTTGGATGCTGAGCAGTACAAGTACAGTACTGATAACGATAAGAGCGCTGATAATTAACTGGCTGAGGGCAAATTTAACCGGCAGGCGTTTCAACCAGCCGGGAAGCCAAGGTAATGGGGTGGATTGTTGCTTCGCCTGGTTCCCTTGCATATATCCTCAGTAATAAGCCTTTAAATCAGTTGCTTAATATAATTCCTGATGGGAGCTTAGCCTTCCCGGAAACTTGCCCCCAGTTAAATTATATCGTTTAGTGTCTGAGGGTTATAACAAGACTATGGGCGTGTAATCAGACGACTGACGTGTAGCCGACGCGATCTGTAAAAGGTGTATATATGTTCATCATTTTCGTGACTGAATAAACCCTGATATGGAAAGGTATAGTATAACCTATTGAGAAAACCCGCCATTTTTCTATGTCTCATCAGAGCTCTGTTACTTTGATGCGAAAAAGGGTCACCGGCTTTGGTTGTCTCCAAATGGCTGTCAAGGTATCTGAATGAAAGCGAGTTGAGTTCTGCAGCAATGGAACTACCAACTCTTTGGCGGAAGAGGCTGTCCGGCAATTTATTTTACTCGCCGAAGTCTCCCATTTTGTTGAGTTTCTTTAATCAACAGCATAGCTCAGCCTCTAATTTGTTGCGGTTAACTTTGCCCCCCAAAGCACCTGTTAATCTTAGGTGTAATTTATAACGCAACTCACTGATATGTAGTGGTTAAACCTTGTTTCCTACTTGTTGGGATTTGTTGGGGTTTGTTGGGTGGATCACGAAGTTATCATTCGGGGTTAAATTTTACTTGCCTACACTTCATATAGTGTTTATTGTGCAAACAAAAGTTTGTCACGTAAACAAATGTTTGTGCAGGAGCGCGCCAATGACAGAACGTGAACTCGAAATTCTGGCCCTGATTAAAGCTGACCCATTGATCCCACAACAAAAACTAGCTGATCAATTGGGCATAACCCGCTCGGCAGTCGCAGGTCATATCATGAACCTGACTCATAAAGGTGTGATCCGTGGTAAGGGTTATATCCTGGTGGAGAACCCCTATGCTGTCGTGATAGGCGGTGCCAATATGGATATTCTTGGTCGGCCGACTTCCAAGCTAAGGGTAGGGGATTCCAATCCTGGCTGCGTCAGTTGCTCACCCGGCGGTGTTGGGCGCAACATTGCCGAAAACCTGGCGCGCCTGGGTTCAGATACTCGATTGGTGACGGCGATAGGCAAAGACGCTTATGGTGAGATGATTACCGCCCAGTGTCGTCAGGCCGGCGTCGATATGGGCAACAGCTTGCAGTTTGAAGACGCGGTGACCTCCACCTATCTTTCGGTATTGGATGGCGACGCCGATATGCATGTAGCCATCAATGACATGGCCATTCTTGAAAGATTGGGCCCTGAAGTGCTCAAAGGGCTGGAAGATATGCTGCGCCGCGCCGAACTTCTGGTGTTGGATACCAACCTTTCTGAAGCCGCCTTATCCTATCTTTTGAGCAACTTTCCTCAAGTTCCGGTATTTATTGACACGGTTTCCTGTGTCAAGGCGATGAAAATCAAGCCTTATCTCAACGCCATCCACACCCTCAAACCCAACCTCAAGGAAGCCGAACACCTCTCCGGCATCGAAATGCGCAGCAAAGAAGACTTAAGCGCCATCGCTAACTGGTTCCATGAACAGGGCGTCAAGCGGATCTTCCTCAGTATGGGCAGTGAAGGGGTATTTGTCAGTGATGGCGGCGAGTCGCAGATGGTGCCCACCAAGCAGGTGGAAATGGTCAACGCCAATGGCGCCGGAGATGCCTTCCTGGCCGGATTGGCTCACGGTTGGCTCAAGCAGTGGCCATTGCTGGAAACCACAGAATTTGCGATGGCAGCGGCCCGTTTGGCGCTGTCTCATATCGCGACTATCAACCCCAATATGTCTGAAATCTCTGTAAACCGTATTATCAAGGAGTCGTTATGCTGAAGCAGTATCTGGATATTCATCCTGAAGTTCAAGCAGCCCTGGAACAAGGCAAGCCGGTGGTCGCACTGGAGTCGACCATTATTTCTCATGGTATGCCGTATCCGCAGAACGTTGAGACAGCGCTCAAGGTGGAGCAGATCATCCGTGATAATGGCGCTGTGCCTGCAACTATCGCCATTCTCAAGGGCCGCCTTAAAGTGGGCATGAGCCAGGAAGAGATCAATTACCTGGGCAAGGCCGGTGAAGCCGTGATTAAAACCAGTCGCCGCGACATTCCCTTTATTGTCGCCAAAGGTGCAGACGGTGCCACCACGGTTGCTTCTACCATGATCCTGGCCGCAATGGCCGGTATTAAGGTGTTTGCTACCGGTGGTATCGGTGGTGTACACCGCGGCGCTCAGCAAACTTTCGATATCTCTGCCGATTTGCAGGAGCTGGCCAACACAGATGTGGCCGTGGTTTGTGCCGGTGCCAAGTCTATTCTGGATCTGGGCCTGACCCGTGAATATCTGGAAACGCAAGGCGTGCCTGTCGTTGGTTTCCAAACCGATAAACTGCCGGCTTTCTACACTCGCGAGAGTGACTTCGGCGTCGACTATCGCTTGGAGCAGCCGGTAGAGGTCGCTGCTGCCATGAAAGCCAAGTGGGACATGGGGCTTAAGGGCGGTATGGTGATTGCCAACCCAATTCCCCATGAGCATGCGTTGGATAAAGCACTGATCGATGGTGCCATCGCCCGCGCAGTGACTGAAATGGATGAGAAAGGCATAGGCGGCAAGGCTTCAACGCCGTTCCTGTTGGCCAAAGTTGCCGAAATTACCGAAGGTCACAGCCTGACTGCCAACATAGAGCTGGTATACAACAATGCCAAGCTGGCGGCTGAGATTGCCCGCGAGTACGTGGCTCGTTAACAAGACGGCATTCAAGGTTACTTGAGCTAACTCAACCAACCCGGCGATTGCCGGGTTTCTTTTGGGATGACATATCGCCCCTGAGCCAAAGCATGCCAAAGCTCAAATCGGGTAAATAGTGTCTTAAAACGGGATTAATCCGGCCAAAGCCACTCAAGCCCCTTGCAGAGCCGGGGGCGAACTCCTATGATCCAGCGGTTTTCCATCCCGAGGCCCAAATATGCTTAACTCCCCGCTTAGTGAACATGCCAGTGAGCTGGTCATTGCGATTCTCAATCAGGTACTGACTCAAGGTGCGCCACTGGACCGCGCCTACTCAAAGCAGTTTGCACCTGAGCGGCTCAAGCCTTGGGAGCAAGCCAGAATTGCTCTGGTCACCGGGGATATTTTGCGCCGTTTAAGTTATTACAGTTTTTTGGCTGATGTTGCAGCGGAGCAAATTGAGCGTGAAGGCACCAGGCTCATCAACGCCTGGCATATGGCCAATGGCCTTGAGCTGCCGAAAATGCGCTACGCGCTGCAGATGGACAGTGAACTGCTTGAGCAGCGGATGGCGGCGGCCCAAGCACAGCCTGCGCTGCTCGATGGTTGCCCGCAATGGCTCGAAGCGCTAGGGAGTGAACAACTGGGGGACAACTGGCCGGCGGAGCGCCACGCCTTGACTCAGGCCCCCAAACGTTATCTGCGCACCAATTTACTTAAGTGCAGCCGGGAAGAACTCAAGGCTCGTCTTGCCAAGGAAGGGGTGGAGACTTGTGAAGTCCCCGAGGTTGCCAGTGCTCTTGAAGTGATTTCCGATTCAGCGCTGTTTCGCACCGAATGCTTTAAGTCGGGCTGGTTTGAGCAGCAGGATGCCGGCTCGCAACATGTTGCCGAAGCCCTTGGGGTTGAACCCGGGATGCGGGTCATTGATGCCTGCGCCGGTGCCGGCGGCAAGACGCTGCACCTGGCCGCCAAAATGCAGGGCAAGGGACGATTACTGGCGATGGATGTCGAGCAGTGGAAGCTGGATAACCTTAAGCAGCGGGCCCGCCGCGCCGGCGCCCACAATGTGGAAACCCGGCTTATTGCATCCAGCAAGACTATCAAACGTTTGAAACTCAGCGCCGACAGGGTACTTTTGGATGTGCCTTGCTCAGGACTTGGGGTGCTGAAACGCAACCCGGACACCAAATGGCGTGATACCCCTGAGCGCTTGCCGGTGCTGATGGAGCTGCAGGAGCATATTCTCGGCAGTTACAGCCGCATGGTGAAGGTGGGCGGGATCCTGGTTTATGCCACTTGCTCGATTATGCCGCAGGAAAACGAGCAGCAGGTAGCGCGTTTTCTGAAGCAGCAAAGCCATTTCCGCTTACTCGATGAGGAAACCATCAGCCCGGCCAAAACCGGTTTCGATGGCTTCTATCTGGCAAGAATTGAGCGGATAGCCGAGTAACAATCAAGCCTGTTTGAGTCATATTGACTTAAACAGGCGGTTTTACATCCGCCTCAAAAAGCATCTCAACAAAAGCATCTCAACAAAAACCGCGCCGCTCACACTTACCGGTTTGCCTAGTCTTGCCGCTTTATTCCCCCTGCAGGGTCAACAGCAGGCGGCGCCGACCGCCATTGTCTCTGTGCTCGCCAAGATAGATCCCTTGCCAAGTACCCAGTGCCAGTTCTCCGGCGCTGACAGGCAGTAGCAAACTGGTGCCCAGCAGGCTGGATTTAATATGGGCCGGCATATCATCGGCGCCCTCATAGGTGTGGCGAAAGTAAGAGGTATTTTCGGCCACGGCGTGATTGAACCAAGCCTCAAAATCCTGCCGCACCGTGGGATCGGCGTTTTCGTTGAGCGTCAGCGAGGCAGAGGTATGCAGCAGTTGCAGGTGCAACAGGCCGCAACTGACGTAAGGCATATCATCAAGAGCCTTGGCAATATCATCGCTTATTAAATGAAAACCACGTTGCTTGGGGCTTAAGGTCAATTGTTGCTGACGCCACATTGGCACTCCTTAAAACGGTTAACATCAAAAGAAACAGCCTTTAGACAATGCATTGTATCTCTTTCAATGTTGTCACTCCAAGAAGAAGAGGTGCCTGCCCTAACCGCAGAGCAGGATATTAAATGCCCGGGTGATAAGGTGTTTACCTGGTTTGTTGTAACCTTAGTGGCAGTAAATAAAAGTTATGAGCTGTTATTCAGCTGGAAAGTGGGCAAAAAAAGGCCCAAAACTATTCCAATTGTTTTGGGCCTAGGGGAATGGCTCATGGTTGAGCCGTGCGCTAATGTTGAGATCCGACAGGGTTGGCTATCTCTGAATAAATATTAGCCGATAACCGCTGAAAGATGCATTTAGACAGTGGATTTGTTAGCATTAATTGTTATAAGGTATAACCAAAATGCGAGCGCTCAAACAGATTGACCGGGTAATCCACTCTTTTTAATGGAATACTAACTATAGCAGCTTAGTGTTTGGGTTCAGGACAGACAAATTTTGTCTTTGACCAGTTCCCGCGGTAGATTGTTTTTCAGCCGGTTGCCCAGATGTTTACCCAGCCCAAGCACTTGCCCGCCCCAGGTCAATACCAGCTCACCACGGGCCTTTTCACTGCCATCCAGCGCGATATCCCGTCCCATCAGATAAGCCTGAGCCTCAGGCTCTGTAACTTCATAACCCTTGTCGGCGGTTACTCCCAAGGCCATTAAGGCTTCATGGCGCAGTTTCAACCCATGCTTACTGTCATCGGCAAGTTTAAGGCCGATACGTTGATAACGCATCTTGCCGATAAAGGGCTCAAAGTCGCTGGGAAACAGCCAGTACTCCTGATCCCTTATCCAGAGGCTGCCTTCGGGAAGCGTTTTGCCAAGCAACCGCTGCAGCTCGGCGGCGATGGCCTGTTGCTGTTTGGTACTGGCGGGAGTGAAAGGAAACTGCTTTTGCTGTTTGGGTTCATCACTTTCGCGTGCCACTGAACTCAGCTTACGCACCTTGGCAACAAAGAAACCTTCGCTGTCATAGATTTGCGGCCAAATATGCAGGAAACCCTCGGCAGTGCAGGCTTTCTCTGCCCCGGTAAACAGTGAATCAAGTGACTCAAAGACCACGGCAGCGCCATATTTTTGCTTAAGGTGTTGCAGTACCGCCTGGTTTTCCTGGCTGTTGAGGGTACAGGTGGAGTACACCATTACCCCGCCTGGCTTAAGTGCCAGAAAGGCGGAATCTATCAGATCCCTCTGGGTGGCGGCAATGTCGGCTATCTCCTGTGGATCCCAGTGTTTGAGGGCATCCGGATCCTTACGTACCGTACCTTCACCGCTACAGGGGGCATCGAGCAACACGGCATCCATGGATTCATACTGGTATTGGCCGAACACCCTGGCATCGAAGTGGGTCAGTGCCGTATTGCTGACCCCCATTCTCTGCAGATTGGCATGAAGCACTTTGACGCGGCTGGAGGAGTATTCGTTGGCGATCAGCACGCCTCCATTGGCCATCATGGCCGCCATTTGTGTGGTCTTGGATCCCGGCGCCGAGGCCATATCCAGCACCCGCTCCATTCCCGGTTCAAGCAGCGCCGCGGGTGGCAGCATGGAGCTCGCCTCCTGAATGTAAAACAGCCCTTGCTGATGTTCGATACAGTTTCCGGGTTGGCTATCACCCGCCTGGTACCAAAAGCCTTCTGGGCACCAGGGAATGGTTTCAAACTGCCAGCCTTTGGCTTGCATTCTCGAGAGGAATTCATCGACGCTGATTTTGAGGGTGTTGACCCGCAAGGCGGCTCTCAATGGTAAGCTGCAAAAGTGAATAAAATCCTCGAGCTTGAGATGTTCAGGCAGATCCTTGGCGATACTGTTGATAAAATTCTGATTTAATTGAACCATAAACAAAAAGGGTGACCCCGGGATGGCGGCAGTATAGCACACTCGGGCGCGGCGACTGTGGGGTGTTTTAGGTGTTGAACCGGGTTTGGAGTCTGTTCTTTATTATCGCGCTCGGAGCGATTTTGCTGCGTTTGATGAGCGGCGATGCGACCGTTCTCAATGAGTCTGTCACGGCGATGTTTGACAGCGCCAAACTGGCCGCCGAAATAGCGCTGGGATTGATTGGGGTGTTGACCCTGTGGATGGGGCTGATGCGTCTCGGGGAAAAAGCCGGAGTGGTTGCAGCCATCGCCTGGGTGTTTGAGCCGCTGCTCAGCAAGCTGATGCCGGAGGTACCAAGAGGCCATCCCGCCTATGGCAGCGTCACCATGAACCTGACCGCCAATATGCTGGGGTTGGACAATGCCGCCACGCCATTGGGACTTAAGGCGATGGCGGACCTGCAAAGCCTGAACCCCGACAAGAAGACCGCCACCAACGCCCAGATCCTGTTTTTGGTGCTCAATACCTCTTCCGTGACTTTGGTGCCCGTGACGGTTTTTCTGTACCGGGCGCAGCAAGGGGCGGCTGATCCTGCCGATATTTTCCTGCCTATTTTGCTTTCGACCCTGGGCTCGACCCTGGCAGGTTTGAGTCTGGTGGCGCTGGTGCAAAGGATACGTTTACTGGATTGGGTGGTGCTGGGTTATGGCGCGATACTGCTCGGCGGTCTCAGTGCCGGTGTGATGTACCTGTTGACCCTGGGAGCCGAGCGGATCGGCGAAGTCTCCGCCATGCTGGGGAACGGTTTGCTGCTGGGGATCATCTTTGCCTTTGTGCTGGTGGCGCTGCTCAGGCGGGTGGCGGTTTACGATGAGTTTATCGAAGGGGCTAAGTCGGGGTTTGAACAGTCGGTGCGGCTGATTCCTTATCTACTGGCCATGTTGCTGGCGATAGCCTTACTGCGCGCCTCCGGCGCGCTGGATTATCTACTCGGGGTGATTGCCGCTTTGGTGAGCCATATGGGGATGGATGGCCGCTTTATCGATGCCTTGCCAACCGCCCTAATGAAGCCTTTGAGCGGCTCAGGCGCCAGAGCCATGATGCTGGAAACCATGGCCCATTACGGCGTCGATTCTTTTGCCGGCAGGCTGGCGGCCATTTTCCAGGGCAGTACAGAAACCACTTTTTACGTGCTGGCGGTGTATTTTGGTGCCGTCGGTATCCGCAATGGCCGCCACGCACTAGCTTGCGGCTTGTTTGCCGATCTGGCGGGTATCTGCACTGCTATTGCGGTGTGTTATTGGTTTTATGGCTGAGGTGAAACATAGGTAGGATTGCAGAGTTAAAAAACGGGGCTCAGATGAGCCCCGTTTGGGTTTTATGGCTGGCTGAGTCTTGGACGCCAATCGAGCCAGTCGCGCTCGGGTTTATCATGAAGTGGCATCAGGCTCTGGTTTTCAAGCGGTTTACTGCTTTGGTTGTCGAGTTCAGTGACCACTCCTATGCCGCCGGCGAGTATGGTTTCCAATGAGCCGGTTTCGATTTGGGCTCCGGAAAACAGCCCCAAATCGACCCGAATACCGGACAAGTCGTAGAACCTGCTGCTCTGGTTGATAAGATGCCGATAGGGCGCGGCAATCTGAGTCTGGATCCAGACTTCATCGCCCTTGGGCGCCAACCGGTAACTGGTTACATCGCCAATTTGAATGCCGCGAAAGAAGATCCCTGTGCCTACGTTGACCGAGCCCAGGCTGGGCTTGCTCAGCACCAGTTGCAGCGCATCGGCCTCTGGGGCAACCGCCGTGTGTACTTGGCCATTGAACTGTTGGCTTACTTCGGCGGCTTGGCCCGGCAGGGCACTGATATAGGCGCCGGTCAGCAGGGTTTCCGGTGCCTTTATGCCCTTAAGGGATATTTCGGCGTTGACCAGGCTGTAGCGACTGTCGCTTTTGAGAAACGGCTCGGCATAGCGGCCATAGAGAACGGCACTGAGTTGCTGGCTGTGGAGATCGTCACTCAAGGTTACCCGGGTGACTTCACCTATCTGATGCCCCTGATAGCGGATAGCGGCACCTGGTTTGATAGTGGCACTGGCCGGGAAACTCAGCCCAATGGCAACGGCCTGATTGCGCGCCAGTGACTCGGAAGCATAAAGCTGCTTATTGTTGGGCTCGCCTTGCTCCAAAAAGCCCAAACTGATACTGCCCTTGATGGCACCGGCCAGCGGCGCGACATCCAGCTTGACTCCCGAAAGTCCGGCATCGATTGACACCGCCTGGTTGCGCCAAAACACGGCATTGGGTTTGAGCAGGGGCGCAAAGGTATGGTCTATGGCGAGCGCAACGGCAAATCTGTCATCCTGGCTCTGCCAACTGACCTGTTTCACCTGACCTATCTGCATCTTCTTGTAGTAGACAGGTGCGCCCGGGCTCAAGTCGGCGCCATCTTCGCTGTAGAGTTGCCATTTTAGCTGCTCCATGCCTTGGTAATAGTGGCCGGCCTCGGCACTCGAGGCAAACAGCGGCAGCGGTTTGGAAAGATCGGCGCCCTTGCGGCTTTGGCCGCGTCTTAAGCTGACACTGCCCTTGGTGAGGGTCGCAAAATCGCCGCTCTTGAGGCTGACGCCATCCAGTGAGGCGTTGAAGTCCAGTGCGGCTTCGGCGATGAAGTCACTGCCTTGAGTCAGCAACGGGGCAAATTCGGGCAACACCTCGGCCTGGTACTCTACCGAATTGAAGTCCCGGCTCAGGGCAACTGAAGTGACCTTGCCTATGGCGATCTTCTTGTACCTCAGCTCGGCCTCAGGGCTGATGCCGGGGTTTTCATCGGCTCTAAGCGTTATCTTTAGCGCCTTGGCCTTGCTGAGATCCGGTGCCTGCTCGGCCAAGGCGTAACGGGTTTGAGCCTCGCCCGTACCCGGGAGAAAGGCGATGGCATCGCCGCTCAGCAATCGGCCCGGGTGTTTTATGCCGGACAGTGACAGCTCGGCGCCTTCACGCCAAAACTGCGCCGTGCCGGTCAAAAGACTCGAGTAGGGGGCGTCCAGGCGGGCATGCAGCGCCACGCCGTCATCGGCCAGCGCTATCTCTTCGATTTCCCCTATGGGCAAACCTCGATAGAGAATGGGGCTGCCCTTGGCGAGGCCTTCGGCGTTGTTTGCCGACAGAATAAAGCTGGCGCCGCCACTGGCTTCTATTTCATTGTCGTATAGGGTGAAGTTGTCGCCGTTCTTTGCATGCTTTGAGTTTTCTGGGGAATCAAAGTTGATGCCGCCGGCGAGTATCGCCGCCAAGCTCTCGGCACTGACTTTGACGCCGGAAAGCGAGGCGTTGATCTCTATGCCGGAGACATTCCAGAAGCGGGAATCCTTTTTGACCAGATAGGCATATTGCTCCTGAATAAAGGCGCTTAGCAGCAATTT
Source organism: Shewanella sp. BJSY2023SW001 (assembly GCF_047314685.1). Taxonomy (NCBI): domain Bacteria; kingdom Pseudomonadati; phylum Pseudomonadota; class Gammaproteobacteria; order Alteromonadales; family Shewanellaceae; genus Shewanella; species Shewanella sp. BJSY2023SW001. Next base: position 60,222 of record NZ_JBKORF010000066.1, on the reverse strand, counting down.
GTCGCTGTTGTCGAGTCGATAGCTGACCACACTGCCGACCGGTACCTGGCGATAGAATACCGGAGAGCCCACATCCAGTGAGCCAAGGCGCTCGGCGCTCAGTTCAATCACTAAACCATCATTACTGGGCAGCACCGGCGGGGCAGAGCGCTCGGCCTCGTAGCGGTAACGCGAATCGCCATCCCCGGGTTGAATACCTATATAGTTCCCCGAGAACAAGGCATCCAAACCCTCGACACCTGTGATGGATGCCTTGGGTGTCACCAGCCAGAACTTGGTTTCATCCTTGAGGAAAGGCTCGGCGCGGTAGTCCATCAAGACATCGACGTTAACGCCCTGCAGCTCTTCATCGATGGAGATATCCACCACCTTGCCGACGGTCAGGCCCTGATAGCGCACCAGTGTCTTGCCCACATCCATACCGCTGGCACTGGGGAAGTGGATCCGCACTTCAATGCCGGACTCCTTAATGCTCTTCAGCCCCAGCCAAGCGCCTAAAGCCAACGCCACTATAGGTAACAGCCAGATGGGGGAAAAAAGCTTCTTTTTGACTATTTTAGGCTTTTCGATTTGCGTCATCTTCAGTGTCCAGTTGATCCCAAAGTAAACGTGTATCCAACACCTTGGCCGCAAGTTGGGTAAAGAGGATGACCAAGGCAAACGCGGTTGCCGCCGGCGCCGGTTTGGCGTCCAGCAATTGCCCCATATTAACCAGGGCAACGGTAATGGATATGACAAACAGATCCAGCATAGACCAGCGTCCAATCCATTCTATGATATGAAACCCGGCCATCATTGGCCGTTTGGGGATAGGCAGGTTGAAACTGATCGCCGTCAGATAGAAAGCCAGGCCGATAATCTTCAGCCAGGGCACCAGAATACTGGCGGTAAAGACTATGATGGCGATGGGTAACATATCCGACTGTACCAGATGGGTGATGCCGGAAAAAATGGTGTCGTAGGTGACCTTGCCCTGTTTGGTGAGCATGGTAATGGGATAGATGTTGGCCGGGATCAACAAGATGGCCGCGGTGATCAACAAAGCCCAGCTTTTTTGCAGACTGGTTTCATCCCTTAGCCTGAGCGGGTTTTGGCAGCGGCTGCAATACTCATCCTCTATCTGATTGAGTTTTTTACAGGCGGGGCAGCTGCACAGGCCCATGTCTTTGCCCTGGAGCTGCTTTTTAGCTTTCATCGAGAAAACTCCACATATGCTCCAGGTTATATTCGCGCTGCAGGAAGAGAGTCACCAAGAACAGCATGGTAAAACAAAAGGTTCCCATGCCAAAGTAAACATCAGAGAAGTCGGACAACTGAAAGGCGGAAACCAGGAAACTGATCACATAAATTTCCAGCATGGTCATTTGCGACAGCAGACCTTGCTTCTTGAGCAGCCAGGTGAGAACCCCTCGCCAGAAGTGATGCTGCACCAGACCTGCCTTGATGATCAGCACTTGGATAAAAATCGATAGGTTGAGTACTCCGGGGGCGATGACGGCCGCCACCAACACAGCAATCCCCACTATCCAATAACCTTGGTCCATCACCGCCAAGGCGCCCTGGTATGCGGTCGTGGTTCTGACACTGCCGAGAAAGTGCATTTCCAGCACGGGTAGCAGCATGGCGGGCAGATAAAACAGCAGGGCGCTGATACATAGCGCCAGCATGCCATTGATGGAGCAGTAGGGGGCATCATAAAGCGCCGTATGGCATCTTGGACAAAGCGCTCTGACGCCGGAGGGCAGGGCACGTTTGCTCACCGCCAGATCACAGGCGCGGCAGAGCACTATGCTGCAGTCCGGTTTGTTGTCGCTTGGATTATACGCTTTCAAATGCTGGATATATCCTGTTCTGGCCATGGTGACCCAAGCTTAATCGTCAACACGCTAACAGCGCTGCTTGTGGTCCATTGGAGTGAGTCGACAAAACAAACTCGCAAATACTATCAGAAAGAGCGCGTCTCTTGCATCTATAGCGCATTTTATGTCAATCTATTTACTGTATATTTAAACAGTGTGAGGAAGGTCATGGCCGTTATAACTCAGTACGTTGTGGTCAGAGAAGGGGTTGAGAAGATGACATTTACATCTAAGAAGGAGGCTGACGCCTACGATAAGATGCTCGACATCGCGGATAACTTAATCCCCTTTATCCAAGGTAGTGAATTGGAATTGGATGATAATACAACGGAAAAACTTGCTTTTTATTTAGCTTCTCATAAAGATACATTGGCGAATCTGCTCAAGGGCGCCCCGGTAAAAGCGCCGGCTCCCGCCAAGAGCAGCAAGAAAAAGACGGAATCAGAAAAAGCATAACCCGGAACCCCAGATGAAAGCTCAGTTTTACGATACGCTCAACCGTCAGGTACAGGCACTGTTTGCCGGTGAAGACGATATGATTTGTGCCATGGCCAACTTCTCTGCTTTGTTGAATGAACACCTTGAGGACATCAATTGGGTGGGCTTTTATCTGCTCAAAGGCGAGCAATTGGTGCTTGGGCCGTTTCAAGGCAAACTGGCATGCACCCGAATTCCAATGGGTAAAGGTGTCTGTGGCACCGCGGCTGCCAAGGCCGAGACTCAGTTGGTTGAGGATGTACATCAGTTTGCCGGACATATCGCTTGTGATGCCGCCAGTAACTCGGAAATTGTGATCCCTGTTTACCAAAAGGGTGAGCTGATTGCCGTACTGGATATCGACAGCCCCAGCCTGTCGCGTTTCGATAAAGAGGATCAAACCGGACTGGAGAGCCTGGTGCAGAGTCTGGAAAAGTGCTTATTTGGTTAATTCCCGTACAATCTGCCACAATTGATGGTCGCAATAAGGCGCACGCAGCTTATAATAGGCGGCTGCTCTGAGGGCCAAATGACCGTTTGTGGTGCTTGGTCGTATCAGGCTGAAATGTTAAGTTTTGTGTCATGCCTTTGGCTATGGCTGAATGCATGCTAATTTGTACGTTATCCCCCAAGGGGTTAACGAAGATGAACGACGCCGTGAGTACAGCAGACCTAACTGACCACTGACGTCCCCTGTTAACTGTGGAAGTAATGATGGAATCAACAGAAAAGTTGACCGACACCAACGCTATTCTGGCGTATTTGTATGAAACATTTCCTTTGTGCTTTATCGCTGAAGGAGAAACCAAACCACTGAAGATAGGACTGTTTCAGGATTTGGCTGAAAGGTTGGCTGATGATTCCAAAGTCAGTAAGACCCAACTTAGGGTCGCCCTGAGACGCTACACCAACAGTTGGCGTTATCTTAAGTGCATCAAGGAAGGCGCACAGCGAGTGGATCTCGATGGTAACCCTTGCGGCGAGCTGGATCCGGAGCATATTGAACATGCCAAGGCCACGCTGAAAGAGAGCCAGGAAAAGGCCAAGGCCCGCCGTGCGGCTGAGCCTGCCAAAGAAGGCGAAGCCAAGAAAAACAGGCCTGCGCGCAAGCCACGTCCTCAGGGGGATAAGCCCCGCAACGAGCGTCCTCGTAGTGACAAGAAAGTGGCCCGCAAGCCGAAGCCCGCTGCTCCAGCCGTGGAACTGGTTCCAGCCGTGTTGGAAGAGCTGAAACCTTCACAGCGAGTGAATGTCAAATTGGGTATGACGCCGGTAGCCGGTGTGATCCTCGACATCAATAAAGAAGATGTTCACGTTCAACTGGATTCCGGGCTGTCAGTCAAGGTCCGTGTGGAACATATTCTGCTGTAAAATCATCAAATAGAAAGGAGTAACTTGCTGATGCGAAAATTTATTCTTGCTGCATCGATCGCCAGTGTCTTTATGGGTTCCCAGGCGCTGGCTATCTCACCGGCAGTCCCGGTCAGCGAGTTACCCCATCTGCAACAGGAGCCGCAACACAAGGTTGCCAGTAAAAGGATAACCGGCCTGTTCAGTCGCTCCCATTATCACAGATTCGATCTGGATGATGCTTTTTCTCAGCAGATCTTCAAGCGCTACCTCGAACAGCTTGACTATCGCCGCAATGTATTATTGCAGAGCGATATCGACAGCTTTAAAGTCTATGCCAACCAGTTTGACGATATGGTGCGTAGCGGCGATCTGGAACCTGCGTACAAGATGTACGATCTGGTGCAGCAGCGCCGTTATGAGCGTTTTGTCTATGCCTTGAGTTTGCTCGATAAAGAGATGGACTTTGATCAGGCAGGCGATGCTTATGTCTTTGATCGTAAAGATGCCGCCTGGCCCAAGGACGAGGCAGAGCTCAATGAGCTGTGGCGTCAGCGGGTCAAGTACGATGCCCTTAACCTTAAGCTTACCGGTAAAGAGTGGCCGGAGATTGTTGAAATGCTGGGTAAGCGCTACAACAACGCCATCAAACGCCTGAAGCAAACCAACAGCGAAGACGTGTTCCAGGGGCTGATGAATGCCTTTGCCCGCAGTGTCGAGCCGCACACCAGTTATCTGTCTCCCCGTAATGCCGAACGTTTCCAGATGGAGATGAACCTGAGCCTGGAAGGGATAGGTGCCGTGTTGCAGATGGAAGATGACTACACGGTTATCAAGAGTCTGGTGGCTGGTGGCCCGGCAGCGCTGAGTGAGAAGTTGGCGCCGGAAGATAAAATTGTCGGTGTGGGTCAGGAAGGCAAGGAGATGGTCGATGTGATCGGCTGGCGTCTGGATGACGTGGTTGAGCTCATCAAGGGCCCCAAAGGTAGCAAAGTAACCCTGCAGGTGCTGCCCAAAAAAGGCGGCTCCAATGCTAAACCCATCAATGTGACTGTGGTGCGGGACAAAATCCGTCTCGAAGACAGGGCGGCGACTTCCAAGATAGTTGAGCCGGATACCGGTCCTTACGCCCAGCGTAAAATCGGTGTTATTCAGATCCCTGGCTTCTATATGGACTTATCCCGTGATGTGGCCAAAGAGTTACAAACCCTTAATGAAGCTAAGGTTGAAGGTGTGATTGTTGACCTGCGCGGTAACGGTGGTGGCGCCTTGACTGAAGCAACCTTGCTCACTGGGCTGTTTATCGACCAGGGACCTGTGGTGCAAATTCGTGACGCCAATGGTCGCATCAGTGAAAACCGTGACAACGACGGCAAGAGCTATTACGACGGCCCACTCACAGTGATGGTTGACCGTTACTCGGCCTCGGCCTCGGAAATTTTTGCCGCTGCATTGCAGGATTATGGCCGCGCCTTGATTATTGGTGAATCGACATTCGGTAAGGGCACAGTGCAGCAGCACAAGAGCCTTGGCCGTATCTACGACCTGTATGAAAAGCCGGTTGGTCATGTGCAGTACACCATAGCCAAATTCTACCGTATCAATGGTGGCAGCACCCAGTTGAAAGGGGTGACTCCGGATATCCCGTTCCCCAGTGCGTTGGAGCCGGGTGAATACGGTGAAGCGGAAGAAGACAATGCTCTGCCATGGGATAAGGTCCCTGTCGCCAAGTACCAGCCTTTGGGTGAAATTGGCGCAGAGATGGTCAGCAATCTTGCGAAACGCCACCAGAGTAGGATACAGCAGGACGTTGAGTTCGGTTATATACTGCAGGATATAGGCGAGTTCAAGAAACACCATAAAGAGAAGAGTGTTTCTCTGGTGGAAAGCGAGCGTCTGGCCGAACGGGATAAGGACGATCAAAAACAGTTGGCCCGCCTCAACGAACGTCGGGTTGACCATGGTCTCGAGCCCTTGAAGTCTCTGGATGACGATGAAAATGTCTCCGAAGATGAGAAAAAAATCGAGACTCCGGATGCCTTCCTCGATGAAGCCGTCTATATCACTTTGGATATGGTGGACTATCAGAAATTGGCAAAAAACAGCGCAAATTGATGCTGGATCCAGGAAACATAAAAACGCGCTGATTGCGCGTTTTTTGTTTGCTTCCAGCGCTCACAGAGGCAAGATCAGTCAACGAACTCAGCGACTGCCAGTGCCCAACGAATTAAGGATGACCTATGTCTGAAGCACAAAACCTTTCCCCGGACCAACTGCAAGCCAAGCGCCTGGCTGATTATCGTCCACCGGCGTTTTTGATCCCAGAACTGTCCCTCTCATTTCAGCTCGAACCCAAGCAAACCCGGGTGACTGCGGTCAGCCAGGTTAAGCGCAACGGCAATCACAATGAACCTCTGCAGCTTGACGGTGACGAGCTGGAATTGGAACAGCTGTTGGTTAACGGTGAACCGGCCGACTATCGCCTCGAGCCGGGTAAACTGCTGCTTGAAACTGAGCTCAACGAATTTGAATTGACTCTGGTGACTCGTATCAGCCCGGCCGATAACTCGGCACTGGAAGGTCTGTACATGTCTGATGGGGCCTATTGCACCCAGTGTGAGGCGGAAGGTTTCAGACGCATCACCTATTTTCTCGACCGTCCCGATGTGCTGGCCAAATACCAGGTACGTATCGAAGCCGACAAGGCGTTTCCTTTCCTGCTTTCCAACGGCAATCTGCTGGAAAAAGGGGAGATGGACGATGGTCGTCATTTCGCCGTCTGGCAAGACCCTTTCCCTAAACCCGCGTACTTGTTTGCGCTGGTTGCCGGTGACTTTGACCTGTTGGAAGACAGTTTTACCACCCGTTCCGGCAGAGAGGTTAAACTGCAGGTGTTTGTCGACAAGGGCAACCTGCATAAGGCCGGACACGCCATGGCTTCATTGAAAAAGGCGATGGCCTGGGACGAGTCACGCTTTGACCTCGAGTATGATCTCGATATCTACATGGTGGTGGCAGTAGACTTCTTTAACATGGGCGCCATGGAAAACAAGGGCCTGAATGTTTTCAACACCAAGTATGTGTTGGCAGATAATGACACTGCGACCGATGATGACTTCCACGGCATAGAGTCCGTTATTGGTCACGAATATTTTCACAACTGGACCGGCAACCGGGTAACTTGCCGTGACTGGTTTCAGCTGAGCCTGAAAGAAGGTCTGACCGTATTTCGCGATCAGGAATTCAGCTCAGATCTCGGCTCCCGGGCCGTCAACCGTATTCATGCCATCAAGGTCATCAAGAATCAGCAGTTCGCCGAGGACTCGGGGCCGATGTCGCATCCTATTCGCCCCGAAAGCGTGATAGAGATGAATAATTTCTACACAGTCACTGTTTACAACAAGGGCGCCGAAGTGATCCGCATGATGCACACCCTGCTGGGTGAGCAGGCCTTCCAGGCGGGGATGAAGCTTTATTTCGAGCGTCACGATGGCCAGGCGGTTACCTGTGATGACTTTGTCGCTGCTATGGAAGATGCCTCAGGTAAAGATCTAACTCAGTTTCGCCTCTGGTATAGCCAGGCGGGTACCCCTCAGGTGACAGTGACTGATGAGTATGATGCAAGCACAGAGACTTACCGCCTGCATCTCAAACAGTTCACCCCAGTGCGCGCCGGAGAAGCGGCCAAGGCACCATTGCATATTCCGTTCAGTCTGGAACTGCTGGGCAATGATGGCAGCTCCTTGGTCAACCAAGTGTTTGATTTTACTCAGGCCGAGCAGACATTGGAGTTCAAGGGTATCAGTGCCCGTCCAATTCCTTCGCTGTTGCAGGACTTTTCGGCGCCGGTGAAGCTCAAGTATGACTACAGCACAATGCAGCTGCTCTGCTTACTGCGCCATGCCGGCAGTGAAGTGGCCCGTTGGGAAGCGGCTATGAGTCTCTTCAGCCGCGCCGTGTGGGCCAATGTGACCTTACTTGAACAGGGGCAGGGGATGCATCTGGATCCTCGGGTTGTCGACGGCTTCAGAGGCGTGATGCTGGACGAATCCTTGGATAAGGGCCTTGCGGCCGAAATCCTCAAGCTGCTTTCAGTGTCTTCCTTGATTGAACAGGCCGATAAGGTGGAATTGGATGCCCTGTTGCTGGCACGCGACTTTGTGATTGAAGCCATCGCCAGTGGCTGTGAAGATGAGCTGTTGGCCCGTTATCGTCAATTACTGTCGCTGGATGACGCCGCCGCCCGCAGTTTGAAAAACACTCTGCTTTGGCTGCTGGCCAAAGTCTCTGATGAATATGAGTCCTTGATTGAACAGCAGTTTGCCTCGGCCTCTGGCATGACAGATGCGCTGGGCGCACTGCTTGCCGCTAACGATGCCGATTGTCAGTGCCGTGATGCCCTGATGCAGACATTCGAGCAGCGCTGGAATAAGACTCCTCTGGTGATGGACAAGTGGTTCAGTCTGCAGGCGATGGCGACAGATGATGAGGTGATCGCCAGACTCGAGACCCTGTTGCAACATCCGGCCTTCAGTCTGAATAATCCCAACCGGGTTCGTTCTCTGGTGGGGAGTTTTGCCGCGGCCAATGTGCGTCAATTCCACCGCTTGGACGGCAAGGGATATGCTTTCCTTACCGCCATGCTCAAACAGCTCAATAGCCTCAACCCGCAAGTGGCAGCACGGATCATCACTCCGCTGATCCAGTTTGCCAAGTTTGATGACGAGCGCCAGGCCAAAATGAAGGCTTGTCTGCAGGGGTTGTTGGCCATGCCTGAGTTGTCACGGGATCTTTATGAGAAGGTCAGCCGCGCACTGGAAGACTGAGTACAAAGATGGAATTTTACTTTCGCCTCAATCTGAGTTATCAGGACTTTTTACCTTACTATCAAGGTATTGCTGAAAATGTTGAGGTCAGGGAAAAGGGTGGCAAGATCCTCTGGATCAATGGCCGCCGCTTACGTCCTTTTCTGACTGCCGATGGTATTTATGGTGAATTCCATCTCAGATTAGACCGGGATGGAAAGTTCATTTCCTTGAAACAAATTTAGAGTAATTACTTAAAACGGCCGACTTAATCAGTCGGCTGTTTTGTATCCAGGTAACAAAGGTTAATCCATTGAAATCAATTGGGTTATATTTGTTAACCTCCTATATCCTTTCCACACTCGATAAAAATTTAAATTTCCACGCCTTTCCTGAATGACGGATCCGTCTTAAGTCCCCAAATCTGCACAATAAATTTCTCCGTCTCTGCCTTGCTCATCAGCATTAATTGCTGTAACAATGGTGTTGCCTGTGAGCTAACAAGATGTTGGTTGAGACTCCTATAACAATTAATCCAGCAGGTTACGGAGAAGCGATAAATGAAAACAGTGATAAACCGTTTTAACAAGTCGGCGCTCGCTTTGGGGGTGGCGTCGGCACTGAGTTTAGGGATGATCCCCAGTGTCGAAGCGGTATCGTTCAAATGGGGCGAAGTGGATGGCTCCTTTGATTCGACCTGGACCTTGGGCGCCAGTTGGCGCGTGGAAGGACGAGACTGGGATGGTCAGATAGGTAAAGTCAACCATCCAAGATTCGATTGGAGCGGCTATTCGGCTTTCACCGATACCAAGTACACGGCCGCCGAGATCTGGGCGCAACCCGGTTCCTATTCCAGTAACAATGACTTGAGTAACCTGCTGTATTCTAAGGGTGATACTACCTCGGAAATTTTCAAGGGATTGCACGAGCTGTCGCTCAAGTATGAGAATTTCGGTATTTTCGCCCGTGGAATGTATTTTTACGATCGTAAATTGAACGACAGAATTTACGATTTTAATGACCCTCTGACCGGCAACCGCTACGACCCTTGCGCCGACAAGCGCGCCAAAGAAGTGCAGTGTAAGGATATCCGTCTGCTGGATGCTTTTGCCTATGCCAACTTTGATTTTAACGATGGCGCCAATCCCTTGACTATCCGTGTGGGTAATCAGGTGGTCTCATGGGGGGAAAGTACGCTTATTTCCCATGGTATTGCGGTAATTAACCCGGTTGATTTGAACATACTCAACGCACCGGGCGCCGAATTGAAAGAAGCCTTCAGGCCGCAAGGTATGGTGTGGGCTTCTTTTGGGGTGACAGAAAACCTGTCGCTGGAAGCTTTCTATCAATATGACTGGGAGCCTATCTGGGTTCCGACTCCCGGGTCGATTTTCGGCACCAACGACTTTGTCGGTTACGGTGGCTACAACCAAAACGCCCAGCTCGGCTTCAACGCCAACCCGGATATCAATCTCGATTTCCTGACCCAGGAATATAACCGCCTGTCCAACATGATAGCCTCAGGGCAGAGCATTCCGACCGAGCAGCTGGTGCAGATGGCGCTGGCTTATCCCACCAAGGTGACATTGGTGGAAGATGAAGCTGCTCCCAGCGATTCCGGTCAGTACGGCATCAAGCTGGGTTACTACGCCCCGGAGCTGGGTGAAACCGAGTTTGGTTTTTATTACATGAATTACCATAGCCGCCGTCCACTCATCAGTGGTACCACGGCGGACTTCAGCACAGGCGCACTGCTGTCTGATATGGCGGTGCTTGGGCAAAACGCCGGCAATATCAACCGCGAATTACTGCTTAGCCTGGATAGCTTCTCCAAGGCCCAGGTGGTTTATCCGGAAGATATCAAACTTTACGGCTTTAGTTTTAATACCTTGATAGGCGATACCTCTGTGGCCGGTGAAATTGCGCACCGCCAGGATGAGCCACTGCAGATTGATGATGTGGAACTCTTGTTTGCCGCTATGCCACAACAGCTGGCCAACGCAGGACTGAGGCCGGATCTTGATGGATTGTCTCAGTACACTTCCCATGTCAAGGATGTCGGTCCGGGTGAATACGCCGAAGGTTATATCCGTCTCGATACTACTCAGGCGCAGATGACCTTTACCCACTTGTTTGGCCCGACGCTGGGTACCGATAACCTGGTGATGCTCGCCGAAGTCGGCGGGGTATGGATCCATGATATGCCGGGTTTCGATGAACTCAGACTCAATGGTCCAGGTACAGGGCGCAGCGGCGGCAATCCGAATATGCCAGGCATCATTGAAGCGTTGCATAATGGTCCTGAAACCAATCCGTTCCCGACAGATTTCGCCTGGGGTTACCGGATTGTCGCCAAGGCCGATTTCAACAACGTGTTCTCCGGCATCAATATGTCACCTCGAGTGATTTTCTCCCATGACGTTGATGGTATCACCCCGGATCCTATGTTTCTGTTTACCGAAGGTCGCAAGTCTGTGGCACTGGGACTCAGCTTTGACTACCAGAGCCGCTGGGGCGCCGATCTTTCCTATAACAGTTTCTTTGGTGGGGTAGGCACAACCAATGCGATGGCCGATCGCGATTATGTGTCTTTCAACGTTAAGTTTTCGATCTGATAAGGACAATAAAATGAGAACGATAGCTATATTGTCTGCTGCTGTAATCCTGGCTTTGGGGGCCACCACAGCTGTAGAAGCCAAGGTTTCCGAGGCCGATGTGGCCAAACTGGGTACCAGCCTGACACCACTCGGGGCTGAAAAGGGCCCCAATGCCGATGGTAGTATTCCGGCTTGGGACGGCGGCATTACCACACCTCCTGCCAGTTATAAAAAAGGCATGCATCACCCCGATCCCTTTCCGGATGACAAGCCGCTGGTGACGGTTACCGCAGCCAATAAGGATCAATACAAGGAGTTCCTGACGCCGGGACAACAGAAGATGTTTGAAACCTATCCTGATAGTTTCAAAATGAACATCTATCAGACCCGGCGTACCGCTTCTGTGCCGCAGTTTATTTATGATGCCACCAAGGCCAATGCGCCGAGAGCGACTCTGGTCTCAGAGGGCAATGGTGTCGATGGCGCGTCTATAGGTATTCCTTTCCCCATTCCTGCCAATGGACTGGAAGCCATCTGGAACCATATTCTCAGATTCCGCGGTGTCGATATCGAAACCGAACGTAATCAGGCGGCGCCTACCGCCAGTGGTGATTACACTCTGGTGGAAATGGCCGAAGAGATACGTTTCGAATACTCTCGCCCTGAAGCAAACTTGGAAGAGCTGAAAAAGAACAACATTCTGTTTGAATTCAAACAGGTGGTGACGCAGCCCGCGCGTTTGGCCGGTACTGCGCTGTTGGTGAAAGAAACCATGGATCAGGAGAAGGAACCCCGCCAGGCCTGGACCTACAACACCGGGCAGCGCCGGGTGAGAAAGGCGCCCAACGTGGCCTTTGACACGCCCGGCACGGTTTCTGATGGTCTGCGTACCACGGATGATTTCGATATGTTCAATGGCTCGCCTTCCCGTTATAACTGGGAGTTGCTGGGCAAGAAAGAGATCTTCATTCCTTACAACGACTACCGTCTGCATTCGGATAAGGTCAAGTACAGTGAGCTACTCAAACCCGGTCACCTAAACCCCGATTATATTCGCTATGAAAAGCACAGAGTCTGGGTGGTCAAGGCCAGCTTGAAAGAGGGCATGCGTCATATCTACAAGACTCGGGTCTTCTATCTGGATGAGGACTCCTGGCAGGTCTCAATCGCCGATCTGTACGACAACCGTGACGAACTGTATCGGGTTGCCATGGCCCATGGTCTGAACTATTACGAGGTGCCGACTCATTGGAGTACTCTCGAGGTGTATTACGATCTGCAGTCTCGTCGTTATATCGCCATAGGTTTGGATAACGAAGGCCGTATGTATGACTTCGATGCCAAGTTATCCGAGGCCAACTTCACCCCGGCCGCGCTGCGCCGCGAGGGAATACGTTAAACCTTCGTTATCTAATGGGAGGCTTAGGTCACCCAGTAGAAAATTCCAGGGGCGCGTGCGCCCCTTTTAACCCTAAGGAAGTCTGTAATGTCGTATCGCATGCTTCAAGCAGCGGCTCTGGGCCTTGGCATACTCACATTTCAGGGCGCGATTTCGCCCCTTCACGCCGAAACGCAATCTGCAACCCGGGCTCTTACCGGTCAGCTGCAGCCTTTGGCGGTTCACTCTTTGATGTTGGATATTGCTCAGGCCGGCAGCACTATGGTGGCGGTCGGTGAGCGCGGTCATATCTTAAGGCTCAGCGCCGATGCCAATCAGTGGCAACAAGTGGCGACACCGAGTCAGGCGCAGTTGACCAAGGTATTTTTTCTCGATGCCAACCATGGCTGGGCAGTGGGCCATGATGCCACCATTCTTGTCACCCAAGATGGCGGGCTCTCCTGGCAGCAACAGTTCAGTTCGCCTGAGCTTGCCCGGCCCTTGCTGGATGTTTGGTTTGCCGACTCGCAAAACGGCATAGCCGTTGGCGCCTATGGTTTATTTCTGCGCACCACAGATGGCGGCCAAAGCTGGCTGAAAGAGTTTCATCCCGAGCTCTTGAGCCAAGATGACGCCGATTATCTGGCGGATCTTAAACAGCAGGATGAAGAGGCCTATCGGGCCGAATCCGACTCAATTTTGCCCCATTTCAATCGGGTCATCGCCCTTGATGATCAGCGTTTACTCATGGTCGGCGAGTTGGGGATGGTAGCCATTTCCGAAGATGGCGGCCGTTTGTGGCAGCGACAGGATTTTATTTATGACGGCTCTTTGTTCAATGCCATAGAAGGGGATAACCAGCTCTATGTGTTTGGTCTGCGAGGGCATGCCTTCAGCGCCCCGAAAGATATGGGTCAGTGGCAGGAGATAAAGATGCCGCTTGAATCGACCCTCAATGCGGCGGTGGCGGTCAAAGGGGGTCTGTTGCTGGTCGGCAATGGCGGCGCCGTTATTCGTCTGGATAACAACTTACACGCTGAGCTGGTAACCCAGCGCAGAGGGGAAAACTTAACGGCAGTTGCTGTTGACCCCAAGGGCCGGTTATGGATAGCCGGGACCAAAGGGCTTTTCGAACTAAAACAACAATAAAGGGCCATTATTATGTTAGACAGATTGGTCAATGGGATTGAGAGTTTTCTCTTTCGCAATCGTATCGGAGTGATACTGCTGTTTGCGCTGACCACGGTATTTTTGGGCTTTCAGGCCAGTCAGCTGAAAATGGATGCGGCATTTGTCAAAAACATTCCGCTGCATCATCCCTATATGCAGACCTACCTCAAACACCAGAAGCAGTTTGGCGGCGCCAACTCAATCATGGTGGCGGTAGAAGACAGCAGCGGTAATATTTTCAATCCGGCGTTTTTCGACACCTTCAAGAATGTGCATGATCAACTGTTCTTTATTCCCGGGGTAGAGCGCTCTCAGGTGAAATCCCTGTTTTCGCCGTCGACACGTTTTACCGAAGTGGTGGAAGACGGCTTTGCCGGAGGGCCGGTGATCCCGGCGGATTTCAGCACCACAGAAGCTGGGCTTGAACGGGTTAGAGGCAATATCGAAAAAGCCGGCATAGTCGGCCGTCTGGTGGCAGAGGATTACAGCGCCGCCATGGTGACAGCGCAACTGATGGATTTTGATCCGCAAACCGGCGAGCCATTGGATACTTTGGCGTTTGCCGCGCAACTGGAAGAGCAACTCAGAGGCCAGTTTGAAAAAGATGGCATAAAGATTCACATCATAGGCTTTGCCAAGATGGCCGGTGATGTGGCAGACGGGGCCAAAGGAGTGCTGCTGTTTTTCCTGATAGCCATTTTGGTCACGGCCCTGATGGTATATCTCTTCTCCCGCTCCATGGTGTTGACCCTGCTGCCTTTGGTGTGCAGCTTGATAGCCGTGGTTTGGCAGCTTGGGCTCTTGACCGTGGTGGGCTTTGGCTTGGATCCCATGTCGATTCTGGTGCCGTTTTTGGTATTTGCCATAGGTGTCAGCCACGGGGTACAGATGATCAACGCCATCCGCAAGCGGGTCGCCGATGGTCTGAGTACCAAGGTGTCCGCGGCTTCGGCGTTTCGTAGCCTCTTGGTACCGGGCGGGGTCGCCTTGCTGTCGGATACCATAGGTTTTATGACCTTGTTGGCAATCGATATCGGCATTATACGTGAGTTGGCGATTTCCGCATCGCTTGGGGTAGCAGTGATCATCCTGACCAACCTGATACTCTTGCCTTTGGTGATCTCCTTCTTCCAGATAAAGGCCGCGAAAGCGAATGCGGTCACCGAGGCCAAGACAGCGGCCTTTTGGCAAAAGCTCACCTGTTTTGCTACGCCCAAATATGCTGTGGTGGTAGTGGCGGCCACCGCGCTGCTTTATCTGGGCGGATTGCAGCAAGCGGGCAAGATGCAAATCGGCGATCTTCAGGGCGGAGCACCGGCGCTGCATCAGGACTCCCGTTATAACCAGGACACCTTCTTTATTACCGATCATTTTTCTATCACCACAGACGTGATGAGCGTGATAGTGGAAGCCTATCCAGAGGCCTGTACCTATCACTCGGCGTTGGAGAAGATTGACAGGTTTGAATGGTTGGCGCGCAACACACCGGGGGTTGAGTTTACCGCCAGTATCGCCTCGGTGGCACGCCAGGTGAATGCCGGTTTCAATGAGGGCAGCCCCAAGTGGCAGGTATTACCAAGAAGCCCGGCGAGCCTGGCGCAACTGGTGTCACAAATTCCTACCAGCACAGGTTTGCTGAATGGCGATTGCTCTGTGATGCCCGTGTATCTGTTCCTTAAAGATCACAAGGCGGAAACCATAGAGCAAGTGGTGAGCAAGGTGAAGCTGCTGGCCGCTGAAATGGACGACGACAAGTTGAGCTTTAAACTCGCCTCCGGCCCGGTGGGGGTGATGGCAGCGACCAACGAGGCGGTCGCCGAAGCGCAATTGCCTATGATGCTGTATGTCTATGGCGCGGTGTTTATCCTCTGTCTGATAAGCTTCCGTTCGCTGAAAGCCACGGTTGCGGTGATCCTGCCTCTGTATGTGGTATCGACATTGGCGCAGGCACTGATGACCTGGCTGGATATCGGCCTGACGGTAAGTACTTTGCCGGTTATTGCCCTCGGGGTGGGTATCGGGGTGGACTATGGCATCTATATCCTGTCGACCATGGCGGTGAAACTGCGCGATGGCATGGCAGTGCAGCAGGCCTATTTCGAAGCCTTGATGGAGCGAGGCAGTGCGGTCATCTTCACCGGTCTGACCTTGGCCATTGGGGTGAGTACTTGGTTCTTCTCTGCTCTTAAGTTCCAGATGGATATGGGAATTTTGCTTACCTTCATGTTTGTGGTCAACATGCTGGGGGCCATAATTATCCTGCCAGCACTGGTGGCACTTTTCTGGCGCAAACACAGCTAGTGATAGGGGCAGGGGAAGAAGTTTCTCCTGCCCCTGCTGAATAGTTAGTCTGTTTATCCGATTACTTCTTCACCACTCCCTTCAATATCCCGTCATTGCTGGATTTGTACAGGATGTACCACTAAAATTTTGCTCGAATTATGGTTTGTTTAGTAATAAACTGCGCGGCATGACCTCGGTCACAAAAATTCAGGCCCGGGTCATTCGACGAAGCATCCATATAATGAAAAAAGCGCTGCCATAGACGCTTAAGGAAACAGCAAAATGGCCTTGAAAGATGCAATGCCTTCAGTACTGCTTGAAAAGGTAGTTAGTTTAATCCACTCCAAAGTCCCTAAAACACAAGCAAATCAGGTGGAACAGTTCGCCACCTGCCTCTACGCTCACATGTCCAAGGACGATCTCCAGGCCCGTAACGATAGCGATCTCTACGGTGCCGTCCTGAGTCTTTGGAATGCTCTGAACAGCACGCCGTGTGGGGAAACTCACTTAAGGGTATTCAACCCAAGCCAAGCCAAGCACGGCTGGCAATCAACCCACTCCATCATCGAAGTTGTGCAGCCCGATATGCCCTTCCTGGTGGATTCTGTGGGGATGGCCCTCAACCGTTTGGGGATCACAGCTCATATGATGTTGCATACGCCTCTGGCCATTGAGCGCCAGGGCAAAGACATCAAGCGGGTCAGCTTTGTTAACGACAGCAAGGAAGACAGCGACAAGGTGGCAGTATTCCTGATTGAAATTGACCGCCAAAGCAGCGACCAGGACATAAAACAACTCGAAAAAGAGATAGAGTCCGTGCTCGGTGATGTCGCCGCCGCCGTCAATGACTGGCGCGCCATGTCCGATAAGCTGGCTGAAGTGGTTGAAGAGTTGCCAAAGCGCCCGTTCCCCGGTGAGAAAGCCGAACTCGAAGAAGCGACTCGCTTCCTTAGTTATTTGAACAACCATCATTTTACTCTGATGGGCTATCGTCGCTACGACCTGCGTAAAGTAGAAGGTGACGTTGAGCTGGTGCCGGATATGGCCAGTAGCCTGGGCCTGATGAACAAACCCGGCAAAGCGCAGCCAGAGCATGGTTTGATGCTGTCTTCTTTTTCTGAATCGGCTCGCCGTGAAGCGCTGGACAACAGCCTGCTGATCCTGACCAAGAGCAGTGCCAAGAGCCGGGTTCACAGACCCGCTTATGTCGACTATATCGGCGTCAAACGTTTCGATGAGGCCGGTAATGTCGTCGGTGAAGACAGATTCATCGGCCTGTATGCTTCCAATCTGTACAACCGTAGTCCGAAAGAGATCCCGCTGTTGGCCGAGAAAGTCCAGCGGGTGATGGACAAGTCAGGTCTGGCACCGCGCTCCCACGACTATAAAGCGTTGATGAATATTCTGGAAAACCTGCCAAGGGACGAGATTATTCAGGCAAGCGTCGACGAGTTGTCGCACATGGCTCACGGCGTGTTGGAGATGCAGGACAGAGATAAACTCAAGCTGTTTGTCCGTAAAGACGGTTTCGGCCGCTTCCTGTCCTGTTTGGTGTATGTCTCTAAAGACAGATACAACACCCGTTTGCGTGAAGATACCCAAAGGATCTTTGCCCAAACCTTTAACAGCAATGAAGAGGTGGAGTTTACCACTTACTTCTCCGAGTCGAGCTTGGCCCGTACCCACTACATAGTTAAAGTCGACAACAACAATAATTTGGAACTTGATGTGGCTGCCATAGAAAACAATCTGATTGAAGCCGCTCGCTCATGGGAAGATAAACTTCAGAGCGCGCTCAACAATTCACTGGGTGAAGAGCAGGGTACTCGCCTGTTCAAGCGTTATCTGACAGCATTCCCACAGAGTTACAAAGACGATGTGTTGCCGACGTCGGCCGTGGTGGATCTGCAACAACTGGAAGCGTTAGATGATGACCATAAGCTGGGCATGTTGTTCTATCAGCCACAGGAAGCGGCGCCTGGCAGCAACAAGGTACGTTTGAAGCTGTTCCACAAGGATGAGCCTATCCATCTGTCGGATGTGCTGCCTATGCTGGAAAACTTCGGTCTCAGGGTGATCAATGAGCGCCCTTATGAAGTGAAGAGCACAGATGGCGCGACCTTCTGGATCCTCGACTTCCTGATGACAGTACAGGGCGGCGCCACTGAAAACCTGGCAGACAGCCAGGATAGATTTCAGACCGCGCTGGCTCAGGTTTGGCAGAAAAAGCTGGAAGACGACGGCTTCAACCGCATGGTACTGGCTACCGGGCTTTCCGGCCGTGAAGTGTCAGTGCTGCGCGCCTATGCCAAGTATATGCGTCAAATAGATGCGACCTTCAGCCAGGCTTACATCGAAGAAACCTTCAGCCGCTATCCGCAGATAGCCGATTCGCTGGTGAAGATGTTTATTCGTAAGTTCAATCCCAAGCTGAAGACCCGCACGCTGGATAAGTTTATCGAGCAGATCAATCTGCGTCTCGATGACGTATCCAGCCTGGATGATGACCGTATCATTCGCCGCTATCTGGATCTTATCAACGCCACGCTGAGAACCAACTTCTATCAGCAAGATGCCGCCGGCCAGCCGAAGGATTATATCTCCTTCAAGTTTGCCCCCAACCAGATCCCTGAAATGCCCAAGCCACTGCCGAAGTTTGAAATCTTCGTCTACAGCCCAAGGGTTGAAGGTGTGCATCTGCGCGGTGGTAAAGTGGCCCGTGGTGGATTGCGCTGGTCTGATCGCCGCGAAGATTTCCGTACCGAAGTACTGGGTCTGGTGAAGGCACAGCAGGTTAAGAACACTGTGATTGTGCCCGTAGGTGCCAAGGGTGGCTTTGTTTGTAAACAGCTGCCGACCGAAGGCGGACGTGAAGCTTTCTTCACCGAAGGTCAGGAATGCTACCGGATCTTTATCCGTGGTTTGCTGGATATCACAGACAATATCGTCAACGGCGACCTGGTTCCCCCTGCGGATGTTGTGCGTCACGATGAAGACGACCCTTACCTGGTGGTCGCCGCTGATAAGGGCACTGCGACCTTCTCTGATACCGCCAACGCCATTGCCACCGAATATGGCTTCTGGCTGGGTGATGCTTTCGCTTCCGGTGGTTCCAACGGTTATGACCACAAGAAGATGGGCATCACCGCCCGCGGCGCTTGGGAGTCAGTAAAACGTCACTTCCGCGAAGTGGGTATCGATTGCCAAACCACAGATTTCACCTGTGTGGGGATAGGCGACATGGCCGGTGACGTATTCGGTAACGGCATGCTCTTGTCTGAGCATACCCAGCTGGTGGCTGCTTTCAACCACATGCATATCTTTATCGACCCAACGCCTGACTCAGCGACCAGCTTTGTCGAGCGTAAGCGTCTGTTTAATCTTCCTCGCTCCAGCTGGGAAGACTATAACAAGGAGCTTATCTCCAAAGGCGGTGGTGTGTTTGCCCGTAGCGCAAAATCCATCAGTTTGACGCCTGAAATCAAGAAGATGCTGGCGACCGACAAGGATGCTATGACGCCGACTGAGCTGATCAAATGCCTGCTGAAAATGCCGGTTGACCTGATCTGGAACGGCGGTATCGGTACTTATGTCAAAGCGAGCAGTGAAACCCATGCCGAAGTCGGCGACCGCGCCAACGACGGTTTGCGGGTCAACGGTGGCGAGCTTAAGGCCAAGATCATAGGTGAAGGCGGTAACCTGGGTTGTACTCAGCTTGGCCGTATCGAATACGCTGCCAATGGTGGCCGTATCAACACCGACTTTGTCGATAACGTGGGTGGTGTGGACTGTTCGGATAACGAAGTTAACATCAAAATTCTGCTCAACGCTCTGGTGGCCGAAGGTGAGATGACCCTCAAGCAGCGTAACCGCCTGCTGGAAGAGATGACTGACGAAGTCGCGCAGATAGTACTGCAGGACTGTAAAGATCAGACTCGCACCATCTCTGTGACTCAGGTGCGCGGCGCCGAACAGCTCAAAGAGCAGATCCGCTTTATCAACTACCTGGAAAAAGAGGGTAAGTTGGATCGCGCTCTGGAATTCCTGCCTACAGAAGAGGAGCTGTCCGAGCGTTTGGCCAACGGCCGAGGTTTGACCCGTCCTGAGCTGTCGGTATTGGTGGCCTACGCCAAAATGGTGCTCAAGGAACAACTGCTGACACCTGTTATCACAGATGACGCCTGGTTGAGCCAACTGCTGGTTGCTTATTTCCCTGGTAAGTTGCAGCAGAAGTATGCCGACAAGATGACTCAACATCCGCTGCGCGGTGAGATCATTGCTACTTCGTTGGCGAACGAACTGGTTAACGATATGGGGCTCAATTTCGTCCAGCGTATGCAGGATGAGACAGGCGCCTCAGTTGCTGATGCCGCCATTTGTTACACTATGGCCCGCGAAGTGTTTGGTTTGGCAGATTTAACCAAAGCCATTACTGATTTGAACGGCATAGTACCCGCGGTTGTTCAGGGCGAGATGCTGCACCAGTTGCGCCGTAACATGCGCCGTGCCTGTCGCTGGTTCCTGCGTAACCGTAGCCGCGCCATGAGCATAGAGCAGGTTGTTGCCTTCTATAAGCCGGTGTTCGACGAGCTGAAAGCCAATATCCGCTCTTACCTGGTAGCTGACGAGTTGGCGGGTATTGAAGAGGATATCGCCGCACTGGAAAAAGAAGCCGTGCCTCATGAGGTCGCCAATCTGGTTGCCAACATGAGTACGCTGTTCTCGGCGCTGGATATTGCTCAGATAGCTCAGCTGGAGTCCAAGCCGGTTTCACTGGTGGCAGAAACTTACTTCAAGTTGGGCGCAAGAATCGATCTGCATTGGTTCCTGGAGCAGATCGGTGGTCAGCCGGTGGCCAACCACTGGCAGGCACTGGCCAGAGCAGCCTTCCGTGAGGAGCTGGATTGGCAGCAAAGAGCGCTGACATCAGCGGTACTGCGCAGCTGTACCGACAGCTGTGAGTCCGATGCTATTATCGAACAATGGGTCGAACTCAATCAGGGCTTGCTGGAGCGCTGGTTCCACATGCTGGCTGACTTCAAGACCTCGCAAACCCATGAATTTGCGAAGTTCTCAGTAGCGCTACGTGAACTGAATCTGCTGATCCTGCACTGCGAAGGGCAGAAGTAAGCTATTATAACAATAAGAGCCCTGGCAAACGCCGGGGCTTTTTTTAGGTCTAGGAGAAACCATGTTTTACAAACTCGCACAAAAAGTCATGTTTCAGATGGATCCTGAGCGCGCCCACAACTTTGCCATCAGTAGTCTCAGAACCACGGGTAACTCACCGCTGAACTGCTTTTATGCGCAGCATCTTGCCCCGGCCCCGGTCGAATTCATGGGGCTGACATTCCCTAATCCCGTCGGTTTGGCCGCCGGTATGGATAAAGACGGTGAATGTATCGATGCCTTTCATGCCATGGGATTCGGTCATGTTGAAGTGGGAACCGTGACTCCAAGGCCGCAACCCGGTAACGATAAACCTCGGCTTTTCCGGATTAAACCGGCCAAGGCGATTATTAATCGTATGGGCTTTAATAATCTCGGCGTGGATAATCTGGTGGCCAATCTCAAGGCTAAAAAATCCAATGCCATGGTCGGTGTCAATATAGGTAAAAATAAAGATACACCGGTAGAGCAAGGGAAAGATGATTATCTGATCTGTATGGATAAGGTTTATGCCTATGCTGATTACATCGCGGTTAATATTTCCTCACCCAATACTCCCGGCCTGCGTACCATGCAATATGGCGAATTACTGGACGACTTGTTATCTAGCTTAAAAAACAAACAAACAGAACTGGCAGAAAAGCATGGCAAGTATGTCCCTATTGCATTAAAAATAGCGCCGGATCTGACTGAAGAAGAGATCGAAAAGATAGCCGAGTCATTATTGAAACATAAGTTTGATGGCGCCATAGCCACTAATACCACTTTGACCCGTGATGGGGTCAGTGGCTTGGCTAACTCCAATGAAACAGGTGGCCTTAGCGGTAAGCCGCTGAACCAGTTGTCGACCAAGGTGATCAAGTATCTCGCGCAATGCTTGAAAGGCGAGATCCCGATCCTGGGGGTAGGTGGTATTAATAGCGCCGAGGATGCTCTGGATAAATTGGATGCAGGAGCAAGCATGGTGCAGATCTATTCCGGTTTTATCTATCAAGGGCCAAAATTAATTAAAGATATTGTCGACGCTTATAGATCTAAATAAGTTAAAAAACACTCAAAGGGATCGCCTTGGCGATCCTTTTTTATTTGAATCGATCGTTTTTTGATCTGAAAGATCTGCCTAAGATATTGTTATCTCAGTCTAATATTTAAAACTTTTTTTGATATTGGGTAAAATATCATCTATTATTCGGTTGGTAATAAATCACAGGTCTTATTGGATTGCGTTATGTTATTAATGCCAAACAGAGATTGGCAATGGAGATATAACGATTCGTACGGTGTCCTTAGCGTATCGTTAGGTTCGGAAATGGAATTTCTGACTCCTTATAAAGCCAAAACTTTGATACCGGATGCAATGAAAGAAGCAGAATTTAGCGTCGAGCACGCCAAGTTCTATATTGACCTGCTTGATCGTCTAACCAAGTCACTATCATTGACGGATGCACAAGTGGTTCAGTTGGCGTTGAACGCCACCGCCGCTCACTTTATGCAAAAACCGCAGATGCCCAAGTCATGGTTTTTTGACACCAGTGCTGTCTGTGTTTACAGTGAGCCGGGAAAGGTATTTGACCTCAAATGTCGTGGAGAACGCGTGCTGGTGATGGTGGTTGAGACCGGGTTGCAGGCTTCTTTGGTGATGATGTTGGCCAACGAATGTCGACTCAGCGATGTCAAAACCCTGACCCGCTTTGAAACCATCAAGGTGATGCACGATCGTCTGCATCCGCTAAGGGCACAGCAACAGATAGTTGCTGCATGACAACTTTGTCAGCGAGTATCAACGGGGCTTATGGCCCCGTTTTGGGTTTTTCAGCTGAATGCCTGACTCAAGTGGTTAATCAAGGCCCTCAGCGCCACCGGCATATGCTCTCTGGAGCTATAGAGAGCGTAGGCCGTCATGACTCTCGGTGTCCAATCCGGCAGCAAGCGTTGTAAGCTGCCATTTTTGAGTGCCTCATCCAGCAGATAATCGGGCAGTTGGGCGATACCGCTGCCTGCCTGAGCCGCCCTGAGTAATACTGTCGCTTCATTGGCCACCAGTTGGCAGTTGACCGCCACAGATTCGTTCTGTTCTCCCTTGGAAAGATGCCAAAGATTACGATTGAAATGGCGGTATCCAAGGCACTGGTGGCGGCGAAGATCTCTGGGATGCTGCGGTGCTGGATACTGTTTGAGGTATTCAGGAGAAGCCACCAGCTGCGAATTCACCTTGATAAGCGGCTTGCCAATCAACAGGGGATCCGGGCTTGACGCTATACGGATCACCAGATCGACCCTTTCCGCCACCAGCTCCACAGTGCGATCGCTCACATCCAACTCGATTTCCACTCCGGGATTAAGCCTGATGAATTGCGCGAGGCTCGCTGCCAGCCGTGCGTGTGCGAACGACATGCTACTGCTTATTCTCAGTTTGCCGGTCAATTGTCTGCGTCTCTCGCTTAGGCTGATTTCCAATGCCTCACGGGTCGAGAGTAACTGGCGACAATATGTCAGGCACTGATTCCCGGCATCTGTAAGGGTTACACTGCGGGTGGTGCGATTGAGTAATCTGGCGCCCAACCAATCCTCAAGCGCCTTGATATGGCGGGTTACCATGGCGCGCGACATCTCAAGCCGCTCGGCGGTAGCGGTAAAGCTGCCACTGGCGGCCAGATCCACAAAAACTTCGGCGGCGGTTAATCTGTCCATCTGCGATTACTTGTCCGGATTATGCAACAATATTGCGCAACTTTAGCCGTATATCTGCATTAATTGAAATCATAAACTGGCCAACGTTGAAATTCACCGGAGTAAAACCATGCTTAAATCACTCGTATTGGCTGCCAGTTTAGTGTTGCCATTTTCTTTACACGCCGAATCGGACGCCCTCGACTTCAAAGTCTATAACGCCGACGGTAACAGCTTTCATGTCAACGCCACCCTGATAAGCGGTGACAAGGAAGCTATTTTGGTCGACACAGGCTTCACCCGCGCCGATGCCCTGCGACTGGCCGCCGAGGTTCTGGACAGTGGCAAGCAGTTGACCACTGTATTCGTCAGCCAGGCGGATCCTGACTATTACTTCGGGGTTGCCACACTCAAGCAGTTTTTCCCTAAAGCAAAATATCTGACGACCCCGGCAGTGCATGCACAAATTTCGGCCAAGCTGGAAGACAAGCTGAGCTTTTGGATCCCCAGAATGGGTAGCAATGCCCCCCTCAAGGCGCAGCTGCCAGAGATATTTAAAGGCAGTCAATTAATGCTTGAAGGCAAGGCGATTGAGATAAAAGGTGACCAGGGAATGCTGGCTGACAGGCCATACCTCTGGGTACCTTCCAGCAAAACCATTCTCGGCAATGTGGCCGTCTCCGGAGGCTTGCACCTGTGGATGGCTGATAGTCAGAGCCAGAGTGAGCGAGCGGCCTGGAAGGCACAGCTGGCGGAAATGGCGGCGCTTAACCCTGCCAAGGTGATCCCCGGGCACATGTTGTCTGAATCTTTTCTCGAGCAGGACAATATTGCCGCGACACTCAAGTACCTGCAGGATTTCGAACAAGCCGAAGCCGTCACCCAAACCAGCGCTGAGCTTATTGACACCATGCAGCGTCTGTACCCGAATGCCGGGCTTGCTATGGCATTGGAGATAGCTGCCAAGGTCAGTAAGGGTGAGATGAAATGGTGAGGCTGCACTACTTTTTTGACCCCTTGTGCGGCTGGTGCCATGGTGCGGCGCCCCTCATTCATGCCCTGAGTGCCAGACTCCCGATAGTTTTGCACGCCGGCGGCCTGATGGCGGCAACAAGAATAACGCCCGGGCTCAGGCAACATATCCTCAGCCACGACAGCAAAATTGCCAAGCTGACCGGGCAGCCCTTTGGTGACGGTTACACTCAGGGTTTGCTGCAATGCCCTGACGCTGTGTTGGACTCGGGACCGGCCATTGCCGCTATCCTGCTCGCCGAAAAGGTGGCAGGGCAGGGATTGGCGCTGCTGGAGATATTGCAGGGTGGCCATTATGTTCAAGGTTTAAGGCTTGCCGAGCCTGAAGTGTTACTGCAACTGCTGATGGCGCTGAGAAGTCTCCAGGCACTGGGGCACGAGAAATTGGCTAGCGATCTGACGGCGGTTATGAAAGCAAACTCAGCCGGGCAGATTTCGCCGCTGGCGAGCCATATCACTCAGAGCCGGGCCATGATGGCAAAGCTCGGATTGGCAGGCTTTCCGTCACTGGTTCTGGAAAGCGAAATCGGTGAGTGGCACCCTGTACCTTTGAACCGCTTCTACGGCCAGACAGAGGCAATGCTGGGTTGGTTTGACTCAAGTTTTGCCAAACAGCTCTCTGGGATTGACGCCAAGAGAGATAATCCGAAAGCCGTGCCAAGTGCCCCGGCGGCTTGTATCCGGGGAGGCGACTGCGATTAAGCTTTCCGCATGGATTAGAGAGGGCTTAAGGGCGTTCAAAGGGGCTGCAATCTTAGTCTTGGCTTGAGTAAAATGAGCACTGTAAGATTGCGATAAAAGCTGACAGCAGAAGGGGATGAACACCTGTTAGTTGCATTCATTCCCTTCGCTTTTGCCTTTATTGGTTGCTGCTTTACCACTTCCTTATGTTGGCTTTGTTCTACTCCTGTGCCGCTTTGGCCTGGGCGTGGCGTTTGGCCAGGTTGGCATGGATATCATCGAGGGACAGCTGCTGATCCTCCAGCAGTACCAAGAGGTGATAGAGGAGATCCGAGGCTTCATTCACCAACTCTTCGCGATCATGAGTGGCCGCCGCCAGCGCGGTTTCCAAACCCTCTTCGCCCACCTTCTGGGCAATGCGCTTGGTACCGCGCTGAAACAGCGAAGCGGTATAGCTCTCGTTGGGGTCTTCTTCCTTACGGGAGGCGATAAGGCTTTGCAGGCGATTGATAAAGGGGTGCACTTCGCCGCAGGCCGGATTATCCCAGCAGCTGTCAGTCCCCTTGTGGCAGGTGGGGCCTAAGGGGTTGGCCTGCAGCAGCAGGCTGTCGTTGTCACAGTCCACTCCTATGCTGACCAATTGCAGCAGATTGCCCGAGCTTTCGCCTTTGGTCCACAGCCGCTGTTTGCTGCGGCTGTAAAAGGTCACCAGGCCTTTGCTCAGGGTGACATCCAGGGCTTCGCGGTTCATATAACCCAGCATCAACACCTTGCCGCTGTGAAAGTCCTGCACTACGGCCGGCAGTAATCCCTGTTGTTTATCCCAGTCCAACTGTTTGAGCCAGTCGGCATTGTTTGTCTCGGTTGTCATATCAAATACCTGTATTGGGTTGTGGGGCATTAAGGAAGGTGCGAACAAGTCCCATGTGTGCTCTGCGCCGGCTTACGGGCCTGGATGCAAGGTGTGGTTCGCAGCCAATGGCCCTAGTCCTTTGCAAGAAGCCTTCCTTAGCTGCGAATGGCGACGCCGCTTTGCTTGAGAAAGGCTTTCAGCGCCTGGATCTCTATGATCCCCTTGTGAAATACGCTGGCGGCCAGTGCGGCATCGACCTTGGCCTTGGCGAAGACCTCGAGAAAGTGCGCCATGGTGCCGGCACCGCCGGAGGCGATAAGCGGCACATCGCAGACGGCTCTCACTTTGGCGAGCTGCTCGATATCATAACCCTGGCGCACCCCATCCTGGTTCATCACATTGAGGACGATTTCGCCGCAGCCCTGGCGCTGCACCTCTTCGACCCAATCCAAGGTGTGCCATTGGGTGTCGCGGGTCGCCGCTTCATCGCCGGTAAACTGTTTCACCTTATAGCTGTTGCCATTGGCATCGAAGAAAGAGTCGATACCCACCACTATGCACTGGCGGCCGAATTCATCCTGCAGCCTGCGAATAAGGCTGGGATCCGACAGTGCCGGTGAATTGATGGAGATCTTGTCGGCACCGAATGCCAGCAGCTCGCGTGCCTGGGCCAGGGTCTTGATGCCGCCGGCCACGCAGAAGGGGATGTCTATCTGCTGCGCCACCCGGCTGACCCAGGACTTATCCACCACCCGCGAGTGGGCGCTGGCGGTGATATCATAGAACACCAGTTCATCGGCGCCTTCGGCAGCATATCTGGCCGCCAGCGGCACGATATCGCCTATGGTTTCATGGTTACGAAACTGCACGCCTTTGACCACCTTACCGTCCCGTACATCGAGACAAGGGACTATACGTTTTGCCAGCATGCGATCGCCTCCTCTACGCTGAATTCGCCGGTTAGCAAGGCCTTGCCGATAATCAGGCCGCTGGCGCCGGAATCCCTGACTGCGGCGACATCATCCAGGCTGGCGATACCGCCGGAAGCCTGCCAGGCGATATCGGGAAAGGTCTGCGCCAACTCGCGGTACAGGGCCGTATTGGCCCCCGTCATGGTGCCATCACGGCTGATGTCGGTGACCAGGGCATGTTTAAGGCCCAAAGGGGCAAACTGGGCCACCAGAGATTCCAGGGTTTTACCACCGCCACTCTGCCAGCCGTGAACCGCCACTATTTTCTCGCCCGTGGCATTGATATTGACATCCAGCGCCAGACAGATGGCCTCCGGGCCGTATTGCTCGAGCCAGGCGCCAACCAGTTTGGGCTCACGCACCGCCAATGAACCTATCACTACCCGGGAAACCCCGGCCTTGAATAGTTCATCGAGCTGACGCTGACTGCGTACGCCGCCGCCCACTTGCAGTGGTGTATCCAGGGCGGCTGCGAGCGAAGCTATCAGGCTGCTCTGGCAGCGCTCAGGGTCTTTGGCGCCGGTCAAGTCCACCAGATGCAAGAGTGAAGCGCCCTGGGCCTGATAAGCGAGCAGTTGAGCCTCAGGTTGCAGATTGAAGCGGGTTTCCTGTTGGTAATCGCCCTGAAACAGGCGCACTACCTGACCTTCTATGAGATCGATTGCCGGTATAATCATGCTGCGGCTCCGTTAAAATCATCCTGGGTCAAAGTGAGAAAGTTAGCCAGGATAAGGCTGCCGATAGCGGCGCTCTTTTCCGGGTGAAACTGCACTCCCATAAAGTTGTCTTTGGCAATGGCGGCGCTGAAACGCTCGCCGTAACAGCATTCGGCTATGGTGGCCGCCGAAGGCGCGGCGCAAAAGGAATGAACAAAATAGCAGTAGCTGCCTTCATCGATACCGGTAAACAGCGGGTGCGCTTGGCCGTTTGCATCAAGTACGGGGCTCAGTTGATCCCAGCCCATATGCGGACTGGGCAACCCCTTACAGTCGAGTGAACGTATAGTGCCCGGGATCAGCCCAAGACACTGACATTCATCGGCATCCTCGCCACTTTCCTGCGAGCTGTCACACATGAGCTGCATACCGAGACACACTCCCAGCACCGGCTGTTTCAGCGCCTTGATAACAGGAATTAGCTGTTTTTCAGTGAGCGCCGCCATGGCGGCTCTGGCTGTGCCCACTCCGGGAAGCACCACTCTTTCGGCGCTGCGGATAACCTCGGCATCATCACTGATACAAACGTCGGCGCCGAGACGCTCGAAGGCATATTTCACCGAGCTCAAGTTGGCGCAGCCGGTATCTATTATTACTGTCTTGGCAACGGCTTGGGTCATTACAACACTCCCTTACTGGAAGGCAAGGCATCACCTTCAACCTTGATGGCCTGGCGCAGAGTGCGCCCCAGCACCTTGAACAGCGCTTCTACCTTGTGGTGGTCGTTGTCGCCCTCGCAGCCAAGGTGCAGGGTGCAGCGCAGGCCGTCGGCAAAGGAGCGAAAGAAGTGCGGTATCATCTCTGTGGCCAGCTCCCCGACCTTTTCCCGCTCAAATTCGGCGTTGAACTTGAGGAAGGGACGGCTGGAGAGATCCAGCAGGCAATCGCCGCGGGCTTCATCCATGGGCAGGGAAAAGCCGAAACGGGCAATACCGCGTTTATCGCCCAGCGCCTGACGCAAAGCATCGCCCAGCGCCAGTGCAGTATCTTCCACACTGTGGTGATCGTCTATCTCCAGATCGCCGTCAACCTTGACTGCCAGTTTGAAATTGCCGTGGGTGGCAATCTGATCCAGCATGTGATCGAAAAAGCCTATGCCGGTATTGATGTCGCTGTTGCCGGCGCGGTCGAGATCCACCTCGACCCGAATGTCGGTCTCTTTGGTGGTGCGCACCACAGTTGCCTGGCGACCCCGGCTCAAGAGGGCATCACAGATATCGTCCCAGTTGAGCTTTTCCCTGTCATAGCGATAGCCGGTCAAGCCCATGGCCTCGGCCAGGGCAATATCGGTTTGCCGATCACCAATAACTGCCGAGCGGGTGAAATCCACCAGGCCCTGGGTCAGAAACGCTTTTACCAACCCGAGTTTGGGTTTGCGGCAACTGCAGTTTTCATCGTTGAAGTGAGGGCAAATCAACACCTCGCTGAAGTTGACCCCCTGGCTTGAAAAAATCTGCATCATCAGATTGTGGGGGGCATCGAAGTCTTCTTTCGGGAAGGAGGGGGTGCCCAGGCCATCCTGATTGGAGACCATCACCAAGCGGTAACCGGCGCTTTGCAGTTTGAGCAGTGCCGGAATAACGCCGGGTTCAAACACCAGCTTATCCAGTCTGTCCACCTGTTTGTCGGTTTGCGGCTCTTCAATAAGGGTGCCGTCGCGATCGATAAAGAGTATTTTCTGGCTCATTGATGTTTCCTTGTGCCGGCCGCTGCCGGGCTGATTATTATCGTTATTGCACCTGGCTCAGGGCGGCGAGCAGCCGCTCGGTATCTGAGTCATCGCTGAAACTGAAACGTATGGCGTCAACAAGACGCGGATCCCGGTAGCTGCGGGCGACTATGCCAAAGCGCTGCAACTGCTCACGCACCTTGGGGGCATCGGCGAAATACGCCAGCAAATAGTTGCCGCCACTTGGCAGTACCCGGGCTCCGAGTCTTTCTAGCGCCGCAGCCACTCTTTGTCCCTGGGTCTTGAGCTGCGCCACATCGGCCTGCATTCTGGCTATGCCCTCAGGGCTTAACGCCAAAGCCGCCAAGCGTGCCACAGGGACAGGTACCGGGTAGGGGGCCAGCACCTGTTTTACCATCTCGATAATGCCTTCATTGGCCAGCATAAAGCCGCAGCGGGCTCCGGCCAGGGCAAACGCCTTGGAGAGAGTGCGCAGTACGACCAGGTTGGGATACTCCTTGAGCAAAGCGGCGGCGCTCAGCTCGGGGCTGAATTCAATATAGGCTTCATCCACTACCACCAGCGTGTCTGGCATGGCCTCGAGCACCCGCAGGATTTCATCCCGGCTTACCCAGGTGCCAGTGGGGTTGTTGGGGTTGCAGATAAACAGCAGTTTGGCGCCTTGAGCCTGGGTTAACGCTTTGGGCAACTGAAAGTTATCATCCAACGACAGCGCCTTGACCTCGACATTGAAGGTCGCGGCGCTGATGGCGTACATGCCGTAGGTGGGGCCAAACAGAGCGATACTGTCTGCCCCCGGGGTGCAAAAGGTGCGGATCAGCAACTCTATCGCTTCATCGGCGCCGCGGCTGCAGATGAGCTGCAAATCCGAGACTCCGGCATAGGCGGCATAGGCGGCTATCACCTCTGGCGGCTGGCACTCTGGATAGCGGTTGACCCGGTCGATATCGGTGTGGTTGAAGGGGGATTCGTTGGCGTTGATCCAGACTTCCCCTTGGCCGCCAAGGCGCCTGGCGCTTTGATAGGGTTCGAGTGCCAAAAGCTCGGGGCGAGCCAGAGCGGCGGCCAGCTCGCGGCTTTGCCGGGTAACGGCAGCTGTAACCTTCTTGAGAGCCGCTGTGGGGCTATTGATGGCTGCAGGCATGGTTGTTATTCCTCTACACTCGCGGACGGCGCGCGCAATGGTGAAGTACTCTCGGACAAAGCACTTGGGGATGAAACACTCTCTGTTGAACCTTCTGCCCCGGATACCCCAAGAGAGGCCAGACGCAGGGCAACGGCATTGCTGTGAGCATCAAGCTGCTCTGCCTGGGCCAGGGTCATTACCGAGGGGCCCAAGGCGCACAGACCTTCGGCGCTCAGCTCCTGCACGGTAAAGCGGCGGCAGAAATCCGCCAGTGACAGGCTGGATACCGAGCGGCTGTAGCCGTAAGTGGGCAGCACATGGTTGGTGCCACTGGCGTAATCACCCACAGATTCCGGGGTGTAGGGGCCGAGAAACACAGAGCCGGCGGCGCGGATTTGTGCCAGCAGCGCTCTTGGGCTACGGGTCTGGATGATAAGGTGCTCGGGGCCATAGCGATTGGAAACGGCTGCAGCCTTATCCAGTGAATCCAGCAGTAAAATACGGCTTTCGGCCAATGCTTGGCGGGCAATGTCGGCGCGGGGCAGGGCCGTAAGCTGTTTGTCCAGCTCTTGGATGACGGCTTTTGCCAGCGATTCACAGCTAGAGAGCAGTATCACCTGAGAGTCGGGACCGTGCTCGGCCTGTGACAGGAGATCGGCCGCCACAAAGGCTGGACTCGCAGTCTCATCGGCGATGACCAGCACTTCGGATGGCCCCGCCGGCATGTCGATACTGACTCGCGCCCTGGGATCCTGGGACAACTGGCGCTTGGCTTCGGTGACATAACGGTTGCCGGGGCCAAATATCTTGTCCACCGGCGCTATGGTTTCCGTGCCCAATGCCAGCGCGGCAATGGCCTGGGCGCCACCGGATTGGTAAATCTCTTCGATGCCGCATTCGCTGGCGGCGTAGATGATGGCGCTGTCTATCGGAGCCGGGCTTATCAAGACTCGGCGGCGACAACCTGCGATTCGGGCCGGCAGCGCCAGCATCAACACAGTGGAGATCAGCGGCGCGCTGCCACCCGGTATATAGAGGCCGACGCTGTCTATGGCCTCACTTCTGAGTTCACAGCGCACTCCGGCCTGGGTATTGATATCCAAAGCCTGAGGTTGCTGCGCGCTGTGGAACACATCTATGTTGGCCATGGCGGTCTTGATGGCGTCTTTGAGCTCAGGGCTAACGTCCTGGGCAGCGGCCTTTATCTGCGCCTGACTGAGGGCGATATTCTCAAGGGGGATATCATCAAAACGCTCGCTGTACTCCCTGAGGGCTTGGTCACCCTTGGCGGCGACGGCCTCAATGATCTCGCTGACGCTCTGCTCAAGCGCTTTGCTGCTCACCAGGGAGGAGCGCTGGAGCGCGGCGGCCTGCTCGCTTTCGCTCAGTTTGTCCCATACCAGATACTGCATGCTTCACCCCATCATCTTTTCAATTGGCATTACCAGAATCGAGCTGGCACCGAGCTTGGTCAGCTCTTCCATTGTGTCCCAGAACAGATCTTCGGTGCTGACCGCGTGGATGGCGACCCGGTTGCTGTCATCGTTGAGCGGCAACACTGTGGGGTTCTCCGCGCCGGGCAGCAGAGCAACAATCTGCTCCAGGGTTTCAGTGGGAGCGTGCAGCAGGATATATTTGCTTTCACGGGCGCGGATGACGCCGTTGACCCGGCTCATCAGCTTGTCGATCAAGGCCTGTTTGGCCGGGGTTTGGGTTTGCTGTGATTGGATGACACAGGCCATAGAGCGAAAGATCACTTCGGTCTCGTACAAGCCATTGGCTTCCAGAGTAGCGCCGGTGGAAACCAGATCGCAGATCCCGTCGGCGAGTCCGGCGCGGGGAGCGACTTCTACTGAGCCCTTGAGCATACAGTCGCGATAACTTATGCCTTTATTTTGCATAAAACGGCGAAGCAGGTTGGGGTAGGAGGTGGCAATTCGCAAGCCTTCCAGTGAGGCGGCGTCCTGATAAGGGAACTCACTGGGTACCGCCAGCGATAAACGGCAGGCGCCGAAGTCCAGTTGTCTGAGTTTGTTACAGGCCGAAGGTTTGCCCAGTGTCTGCCGTTCTATCTGCTCCTCTTCCAGCACATTCTCGCCAATGATCCCCAAATCGACCACGCCATCCATGACCAGGCCGGGAATGTCGTCATCACGCACCCGCAGCAGATCCAGTGGCATATTGTCGGCGTGGGCTATCAGACGCTGTTCGTTGACGGTGAATTTTACGCCGCAGTTTTTCAGCAGTTGTTGTGATTCTTTCGAAAGCCGGCCCGATTTCTGGATGGCGATGCGCAGTCGATTTGAAGTCATAGTGGTCATTCCTGTTGGTCAATTCAATCTTGGTTAAAAAACTCAAATCCGGAAACGAAAAACCCCCGGAATTCCTTCCAGGGGTTTTCAGATCTTATGAATCAACCGCCAGAAGGAATGAACCTTCGGCAGTCAGCTCCGAAGGCTACCGCTCGTGGTGGTGATGATGGATAGCGTTGCGAAGCTGTGTCATGTAATAAATCCTGTGATTTCACGCTGTAATTTGGCAGCGCATAAACATTCAATTCTGAGCCGATTCGGCTGGTGTGTTTTTAAACTAATCCCTTTGGCAGGAATTTGCAACACCCAAAATCAAAAAATATCTGCTGCTTGAAAAGGATTCATCAAGGGAAGGGGCGAACAAGTCCCATGTGTGCTCTGCGTCGGCTTACGGTCCCGCTTGAGCATAAGTTTGCGAATCCTTAGCCTGAAGAGTTTGGTTTAAGTGGTTATGTTAACTATATCAATGCCAATTCTGTTGGCTAGAGCGGCTTGGCGATAAGGTTTGTCCCTTGTATCCGTCACTCAAATAGTGATAATGCACGCCATACCCCAGGGCAAAATGGAGCACAATGCGTAATCGACTCGTCAGCGAAACGGCACTGGCCTTCGCCCCGGGCGGCCCTTTGGCCTCCAATATCAGGGGCTTCAAGCCCAGAGAACCGCAACTGGAGATGGCCCGCGAAGTGGCCCAGTTACTCCATGGCCCAAGCGGTGCTGCAGTGCCTTTGGTGCTCGAAGCCGGCACCGGGGTTGGCAAAACCTTCGGTTATCTGATCCCGGCGCTGCTCTCCGGTAAGCAGGTGATTGTCTCCACCGGCTCAAAGAACCTGCAAGAACAGCTGTTTTATAAAGATCTGCCGGCCTTGCTGCAGATGCTGGATCTGCAAGTTCGGGTGGCGCTGCTCAAAGGGCGCAACAATTATCTGTGTCAGTTATTGCTGGAGCAGCAGTTGGATGGTGCCCAGAGCCGCAGCCCGGAAGTGCTTGATGATCTGCTCAGGATAAATCAATGGGCCGCGGCCAGCACAGATGGCGATCTTGGCACGCTGGCCACGGTTTCCGAGCAGTCGCCGGCACTGGCGCTGGTGGCTTCTTCGAAAGAGCGCTGCACCGGCAAGCGCTGCGCCTTCTATGACAGCTGCTTTACCCGCAAGGCCAGACAGAAAAGCCTGGAAGCCAGGATTATCGTGGTTAACCATCATCTGTTTTTTGCCGACAGGATCCTCAAGGATACCGGCTTTGCCGAGTTATTGCCCGATGCCGATGCGGTGATTTTCGATGAGGCTCATCTGCTTGCCGATATCGCCGTAACCTACTTTGGGCGCCAGCTGTCGCTCGCGGCCATGCAGCGAGTGCTGGAGCGGGTGGAAGCGGTATATCAACAGGAACTCAGGGATACTTCACAACTGAGCGATCTCGCCAGGCGCTGCGGCTCCCGCCTGGCGGATTGGGCGCAGATGACCCAGGCTTCCGGGCAAAGCGACTGGCGTCCCTTGTTGGCCGATAAAGAACTTGCAAGGCAATGCTGGCAGCTGCTCGAAGAGTTTCGGGCGCTGGAGCGGGTGATGCTGGCCAATATCGGCCGCAGTGATGAACTGGATGATTGCCTGGAAAAATGGCTCGATTACTGCGGGCAGCTGCAGCAGTTTTTCAACTGTGAAGATCAAAGTGCGGCTTACAGCATAGAGCAGGGCAGTCGTCTGCCGACGCTGAGAATGGCGCCTATTGATGTTGCCAAGGCGTGTCAGGCGCTGTTTGAGGTGCAAACCCGTTGGCTATTTACCTCGGCAACGCTACAGGTGAATCGCAGCCTGAGCCATTTTTGCCGGACATTGGGACTTAAGGGGGCCAGGGAGCTTATTCTGGACAGCCCCTTTGACTATCGGCGCCAGGCAATTTTGTGTGTCCCCAGGGAGCTTGGGGATGTGCGCTCTGAAGGGGATTATCAGTTTCGGCGCCTGCTTGAGGTGTGTGAGCAGGCGATTAATGCGGCCAAGGGCCGAACCTTTATTTTGTTTACCAGTCACAGGATGCTCCAACGGGTGGCGCAGGCGCTTCATGGTCGCAGTCGTTATCCACTCCTGGTGCAAGGCAGCGCCGGTAAGCAGACCTTGCTGAAAAAGTTTCGTCAGCTGGGTAATGCCGTGCTGCTGGGCACCGGCAGTTTTTGGGAAGGTGTGGATGTGCGCGGCAAGTTACTCTCTTGCGTGATAATCGACAAACTGCCCTTTGTGTCTCCGGACGATAATCTCTATCGCGCCAGAGCCGCAGAGATCAACAAGCGACAGGGTGACCCCTTTGTGGAGTTGGCCTTGCCCCAGGCGGTGATAGCACTCAAGCAGGGTGTTGGACGGCTCATTCGTGACGAGAGCGACCGCGGTGTGCTAATTCTCTGTGATAATCGCATCGTCAATCGCAGCTATGGTCAGGCATTTCTCAACTCTTTGCCGCCCATGTACAGAACCCGAAATTTGCAATCTGCCTTGTCTTTTCTTGAAGGTATAAATTGATTAAAAACAGTTAGATACTGTTGTTGATAGTATTTATCCAATTTTGGGGGCAAATAAATTGATAGCAAAAGGCGCCTACTTTCTGGCGCCTTTTGCTCTCTGTACTAGCGATTAGCCGCGATCTGCGGCCAGCCAGGAAGCAAATTGTTTGGTGTAGTAGCTGACAATCAAGCTGGCACCGGCGCGTTTGAAGCCGACAAAGCTTTCGGTAACCACGGCCCTTTCGTCCAAAGCGCCGGCCAGAGCCGCGAACTTGATCCCGGCATATTCACCGCCCACATGATAAGCCGCCAAAGGTAACTCGGTACGCTCTCTCAATTGTGACAACACATCAAGATAAGGCGTACCTGGCTTAACCATCAGAATATCGGCGCCTTCCTCTTCATCGAGCAGGGCCTCCAACAGCGCTTGCCGGCCATTGGCGCTATCCAGTTGATAACCTTTACGATTGCCGCTGAGTTCACAATCTACCGCCGCCCGGAATGGGCCATAGAAAGAGGAGGCAAACTTGGCCGAGTGGGCCAAAATGGCGACATTTTCAAAACCGGCCGCATCCAGGCCCTCACGTATGGCCCGAATTTGGCCGTCCATCATGGCCGAAGGAGCCAGCATGTCGGCACCGGCGCGGGCAGCGCAGACAGACTGCTTGACCAGGTTTTCTACAGTCGCGTCATTACAGACTTCATTGTGTTCGACCACTCCGCAGTGGCCGTGATCTGTGTACTCGCAGAAACAGATATCCGGGATCACCAGCATCTCGGGTGCTTCCTGCTTGATGGTGCGGATCATCCGAGCCAACAGGCCGTCATCGTTCCAGGTATCGCTGCCGATGGCATCTTTATGGTGTGAAATACCAAAGGGCATCACATAGCGAACCCCGAGGGCCTTCAGTTCACGGATCTCTGCTGCGAGCATGCTTTCGGGCAATCTGCTGATCCCGGGAAGGGTGCTGATGGCCACAGGCTCTGTAATGCCTTCTTCGATGAACAGTGGGTGCACCAGATCTGTCAGGGAAACTTGCTGCTCGCGAACCAGATCCCGCATGGCTTCTGAGCTGCGAAGACGGCGAAGACGACGAAGAGGTTTGGTGAAGCTGCCGTGACGGCAATGACTGTCTGACATGAGAGTTCCTTTACTGCTATGGCGGATGCGTGGTTGCCAAATACTGTCTCAAGACTCGGTAACCAGCACTAAGCTATTGAGGTTAAAGGGGCGCAAGCGCCCAAGTGCGCCTAGGATACCCTTTGCAGGAAACGCGATACTATGACGGGGGTCACAGTTCACCCAGGCAGATGTTGGCAGGTGCAATACTGGTCTCACAGGGACTTGTGCCTTGTTGCCATTGCTGCTTGTCGAGCTTGGCGGTGCAGCCACTGTCTTCCATCAATGCCTGTTCACCATCTGCGCTGCACAGCAACAAGAGGGCATGATCTTCGATACGAAACAGGTGCAGTTGGTATTGACTGAATGGCTCGAGCAGGGAGGCGTCATGGGCTGTGGCCAACGCCAATAAAGTTTGGCCGTCGAGATTGGCCGGATGATTTTCATAACGTATGGTGGCTTCGGCGGCGCTGGTTACCTTGGTCAGTGCCGGTGCCAGTTGTTGGTATTCCTGATCATGCCTGTCACCGAGTCCGCAGCCACCAAGTGTCGGTAGCAGCGCCAGCAGCAGGCAGACGATTGGGCCTTGATGGAAAATTGATTTCATCCTTGAATCCTTATCTATAAATAGTAGGTCGGTGCTAGTTCCTGTTAGGTCTGTTCCTGCCAAAACGCCAGCTCACCGGCGGCATTCCGCCCCGTGTCCAAATTCCAGTTTTTGATACTTTCCAGATAGGCGCTGTCTTGCTCAAGCACACCAGTGGCGATAAGTTGCCAAAAGTGTTTGACCTTTTCTCTGGCGCGCAGAAAAATCTCGTCATAATGCATCTCGCCCTCTGGGGTAGCTAGGATTAAATACGCTTTTTCGATCTGCTCCTGCTCCGGGTAGAGGACGGCGAACTTGACGCCCAGGTGGCG
The DNA here is from genome assembly GCF_047314685.1 of Shewanella sp. BJSY2023SW001. Lineage (NCBI taxonomy): Bacteria > Pseudomonadati > Pseudomonadota > Gammaproteobacteria > Alteromonadales > Shewanellaceae > Shewanella > Shewanella sp. BJSY2023SW001. The sequence continues at coordinate 22,551 of NZ_JBKORF010000066.1, read as the reverse complement.
GGCAAACGGCAGCAGTCTGTTGCCTTCCTCGGCAATTTTGTCCACCACAGTGATAAAGCCTTTATGCCAGTCATTGATGGCCGGCGGGTTACTGGCCCATTCCTCGATATAAACATCTCTGAAGCAGTTGTCCCACAATTTCTCTATGACAGGATCCAGCTTCTGGCCTGTGGCATCGCAGCAGGCGGCAATGCCGGAGTCCAGGTGTTCGGACAGACCTATTGCCCCGAGATTGAGCTTGGGATAAATATATGCATCCTGATGCATTTCACAATGCCTGTGGGCATCGGCGTTGTCTTCGTAGGGGCCTACCTTCATCTCAATAACCGGATGGACAGTGACATCTGTGATCACATGGGCACAATAGCCCAGCAACCAGGCCAGGCCCTTGTCGCGTTCTTCCCCTTCACTGCAGGCCAGGTGACGCACGCTGGCTTTGAGCATTTCGCCGCTATGATGGTAATGCATCTTGTCGGCCCAGCTTTTGGCCTGTTGGCGATCATTGAGAGCAAGATAGGGATAATCCGGGCTGACCGCCCCAAGCTCGCAGTACTTGAAGTGTTTCAGTAAAGCGCGAATAGCGGCCTTGGGCATATGGGGAACAGCCTCGAGTTCAAGTGGCTGTCTGAGGCTGTTGACCATTGTGAGGTGTGCATAGGCGCCTGGCATTCCCTGGCCTCCAATCCTTTGCTATTGCGTGCTGTTCCTTGGGGTTAACCTTAGCCGCTTAAGGTGACAACGGCCATAGCCCGAAGCTACTATCAAGCACAATTTACTCACGAGTAAATCAGACTGGCCGCTTTCCTTGGTTGATACACGGAAACCTTCCTTAGGAAACGGCCGCTGAAGCCTGTGCTTTACTGCGGCGGATATGGCGCTCCACCAGAGCACCTATCAGGTACATCATCAAGTAACCGCAGCCGAGAGCGAGGATCACTGCCACCACATTGGCCGTCAGTTGTCTGAGCAGGAAGAAAACGCCTATTAGAGTAATGATGCCGGCGAGGCGGATCAGCAAACTGGCATTGAAGTAGCCTTCGGCCTTGATATAGGCCAGTTGATAACCGTTGAGCATCAGAAAGATGAAGAAAATGGCATAGTGCAACAGTACCGGGACGGCGCCGTGATACTGGGGCGGAAACAGCATTCTGAACAGGCTCTCGCCGCCCAGCAGCATGACAACAAAGAAACTGATGCTGACAATCAGCGCCAGCTTGTAGAGCCAGTGTTTGATGGCGCGGATCTGTTCATTGTCCCGGGCGCGAACACATACCGCCAATTCCGGCAATACGAAGCGGTAGATGGGGAATACAAACAGCAAGGTCATATAGGTAAATACCGGCCTGACCACCACTTGGAAATCCCCCAGCTCTTCGACGCTGAAATAACGTATGGTCAGCAGTACGGTAATATAGATCATCAGAATGCTGGAGCCTGCCTCGAGCGAGGCGGTGACACTGCGCTTCATAAAACTTTTCAGCGCCGGCTCCAGATTGACCTTGGCGAGCGGCGCGGTGGCGATTTGACGCCGCCTTCTCAGATACATAAAGGCCGCGATAATCAGAGACGATAGCGTCGTGGCGTAAAAGAGTGCCCCCAGCGGCGCCATACTCAGCCCGTAGTAACAGATGGCAAAGGCCAGCACCAAAGACAGCGGCTCCATCCAGGTTACCTTGTTGCTGATTTCATAGAGACGATACATGGCAACCAGGTTGGTAAAGTACACCTTGAGCCCCATGCTGACTATAATGCCCACCAGTTGCAGGTACTCCACATCTATGGCGAGTTTGTGCTTGATATAGGGCAGTATGATGCCCCAGGTCAGCAGCACTACAAGGATCAGCACATAGCGGAAAATATTGATGATATCCCTGTCGTTGCGGGTCTGGCTGTAAGACACCACCATAGACGAGCGAAAGCCTGTCATTAGGATCAGTGACAACGAGATGATATCGATAACCGTGTGGTAGATAGCCAGATCCGCCTTGGGAACCCAGCTTGCGAGCCAGACTTTAAAGGAAAACCCGATTGCTATGCTGATGAGCGTGGCCCAAATACCGGCGACAAAGGCACGTTTCAACCGCGAAACTGCGGTTTCATTGGAAGACTGAGAGAGGCTGGACATAACAGACGCTAACCGAAAAGGGGACTCTATATTAGTTGAGAACTGTTCTCATTGTCCATGATAAGGATCACAAGGGCAGATCCGGGCTTGGTTTCGGCGTATTTGATGGTATGATCCCGCCGCTATTAACTCGCCGAAGGCTATACCTTCGCTTATCAAGGTTTAAACCATGACATCGACTACACTTGCCAACTCTCCTGTTATTCTGGCTTTGGATACCTGTACCGAACTCTGCTCAGCGGCGCTGGCATGGCAAGGTGGCAGTATTGCCGAATCTGTCGATGCTCCCCGTGAACATAGCCAAAGATTGCTGCCTATGATAGAGAACTTGCTGAGCCAATCCGGGCTCAAGATGCAGGATATCGGCCTTATCGCCTATGGCCGAGGGCCAGGCAGTTTCACCGGTATCCGCATCTGCACCTCTATGACTCAAGGGCTGGCGCTGGGGCTGGATGTACCTGTAATCGGTATCTCTACCTTGGCCGCCATGGCGCAGCAAGCGATAACCGAACATGGTGCGCAGCAGGTGATTTGTGCCATAGATGCCCGCATGGGCGAAATCTATTGGGCGGCGTTTGAACAGGAATCCGGCCTGGCCAAACTGGTGGGCATAGAGCAAGTGAGCGCCCCTGAGACAATGACCTCGCCCTTTGCCAATGCGGATAAGGTGTATTGCTGTGGCACAGGGTTTGACGCCTACCCGGCACTGTTACAACATGCCGAGAACTTGACCTTGCTTGATGCGGTGAAATATCCTCAAGCCAGTGCTATGCTTGCTTTGGCAAGCCTTGGCTGGCAACAAGGACAGGCCACCTCGGTCGATGAGCTGGCGCCTGTGTACTTGCGAGATACAGTTGCCTGGAAAAAACTGCCGGGAAGGGAATAGGGCTTCAGGCGGGTTAACTGCCTCATGGGCTTGGGGCAAACGGAGAGCAAAGCAGTATCATGATGATCAAGCAGACGGGACATCCGGGTGCAGTTCAAAGTCTGTCGCAGGCGGTAGCCGGCAATAGACCTCCGGAGCGTGCCCAGCAAACCGTTGAGACTCAAAATGAAATCCTTGTCAGCCCATCCAGACAGTTGCTCGAGTTTGACAGCCAAGCCCTTAATGACAAATACCAGCAAAGAGAGCAACTGAAGCGGGAAACTGCCGGTCATTCAGACGCAATCGCCCTCTATCTCCATACTCAACACGCCGCGCAGCGTGACGCTATTTCAGCCATGGTGGGCATAGATGTCTACGCCTGATAGCCCCGCCGATAACGCGTTTGTAAAACCTTGCCATTCTGCGCAATTACCGGGAAGAGGCCAGTTTCTGCTGGAACTCTTGCTGGCCTTGATGTTGACTCATTTGCCCTATGTCTCAGTGCCTTTCAAATGGCTGGAAAGCTATTTTCATGAGTTGTCCCATGCGCTGGCAACGCTGTTGAGCGGCGGGATTGTCAGCCATATCCAACTCTTTCCGAATGGCGCCGGTTTCTGTTTCAGTCAGGGCGGTTGGCCGCTCCTTATCGGCTTCAGTGGTTATTTGGGCGCGGCCTTTTGGGGCTGCCTGCTTTACCACCTGGCCACTTGGCCGCGGGGGATCCGTGTAAGTTTTGCCTTTATCGGCGCCTTGGTGCTGCTCACCATACTGCTGTGGGGACGGGACTTACTTACCCTGAGTATTCTCATTAGTCTGAGTGTATTGTTTCTGCTGCCGTTGAAATTTGGCGGCAACCGACTGCTCAGCGGTAGCCTGCGTCTGGTGGCCTTGATGGTGATGCTCAATGCGCTCGCCAGCCCTGCCGTGTTGCTGGGGCTGGACGACAGGGGGGATGCGGTATTGTTGGCCGAGCACAGCTGGGTGCCTGCGTTCGTCTGGGTATTGCTGTGGTTCGCTTCCGGCTTATTGGCGCTGCTGCTTTGCTGGCGCCGCATAGATGGAAAATCAAACTGATCCTTGGCAAGTCTGCCGCTCACTGTTAGCTTGAACTCCAATTTTATTTGGCACCAGTGCGTGCCAAAAAGTCGTGTCGGCGGGTCTGTTGCCGCAGCATAAGTCCAGATTCAAAGGAGAAGGGAAATGGAATACAAGCAATTCAATCGTAAGCTGGCAACGCCGCTTGGCAAGGCTTTGCTGGTGGCTGGCATGCTGCTTGGCAGCGGTGCGGCGCAGGCCGGCGAACAGGCGTTGCTGGAGGCGGTTAACAGTGACTTTCGTCGGGAAGCCAATGTCGAGCGCGACCAATATCGTCATCCAGAGCAGACGCTGGCTTTTTTCGGGATCACGGCGGAGCAAACCGTGATTGAACTCTGGCCAGGCGGCGGTTGGTACACAGAAATCCTGGCGCCCATGTTGGCGGATAAGGGGCAGTATATTGCCGCCGGTTTTAACACAGAGCCGCAAGAGGACACCCCGGGCAGCCGTTATCGGGCCAAAGCGGGCAAGCGTTATCTTGAATGGCTGCAAGCTCACCCCAAAGAGCTCGGCAAAATCAAACAGGTGGTTTTGGATCCTCCAGCACAGGTAAAACTGGGAGAAGATGCCAGCGCCGATACGGTACTGACGTTCAGAAACCTGCATAACTGGGCCAGTCAGGGGCAACTGCAAACCGTGTTTCAGGCTGCCTTTAATGTGCTTAAAGATGGCGGCGTCTTTGGAGTGGTTGAGCACAGGGGCAAAGCCGGTAATGGCCCTGACAGCGGTTACATGATGCAGGATGAGATGATAGCACTGGCAGAAAAGGTCGGCTTCACCTTGGAAGCCAGCAGTGAGATCAATGCCAATGCCAAGGACAGTAAGGATTACCCTAAAGGCGTTTGGACCTTACCGCCGACATTGCGATTGGGTGAGCAGGACAGGGACACTTATCTCAAGATAGGAGAAAGTGACCGTATGACACTCAAATTTATCAAAAAAGCGAACTGATACACTGACAACAGAGGCATTATGTGGCAACCTTCCGCCCCCGTAAAAGCACTGAAGCTCCCGCTGCCGCACCTCACGCTGGCGGCACAATGCTGGGGAGCGGAGGATAAGCCGCTGTTACTGGCATTGCATGGATGGCTGGATAACAGTAACAGCTTTGCCCCTTTGGCCGAGAAGCTGATGAATGATTATCGTATTCTTGCCATCGACTGGCCGGGACATGGTTTATCGGATCACAGGCCAGGGCGTTATCCGCTGCACTGGATTGATTATCTGTATGATCTTGAGCTGCTGCTGGGCAGCTTGGCCGGTGATGCGCCAGTCACTTTGTTGGGGCACTCGCTGGGAGGGATTGTCGCCAGTGCTTATGCCGCAGCGTTTCCTGAGCGTGTCGATAAGTTACTGTTGATTGAAGCCTTTGCTCCTCTCTATGAGGCGGTGGAGCAGGCTAAACCCAGGCTGAGAAAGAGCTTTGCTGCCCATAAGCGTATGCTCGGCAGCAAACGTAGCCAAGTGGTTTATGACAGTATTGAACCGGCCATCAAAGCCAGAGTGCAGTTGACCGGACTGGCCGAGCCTTGGTCCAGATTATTGGTGACGCGCAATATGCAAATTGATGCATACGGCGCCAGATGGCGCAGCGACCCAAGGCTAAGGCTCGACTCGCCGATGCGACTTTGTTTTGAGCAGGTAGCATCCCTGATGCAGGGAATAGCCATCCCCAGCTTGCTTATCACGGGTGAGCAGGGATTTCCCGGATTGGTGCAGAGTTTACCCCAGGCCCGCGCCTGGTACAGCGAGTTGCAAGTAGTGCAACTCCAAGGGGATCACCATCTGCATATGGAGAATGCCGATGAGGTAGCGCAAACTCTGGCCGGATTTCTCCAAGGTAGAAAATCCAATCCGGGGGACTAGGCAAATAAAAGCTTTTATGTGATGATGATCAAAATTTTAAACGCCCGTATGATTTTTGCGGCGCGAAAGTTAACTACCAAGAGTCGAGGCCCAAGGCCTTAATAAGAACTTTATAAAAATACTCAGTGCTTTGCCCGCAGACGCTGCGGGCTTTAACGACAGAGAGAGTCGTTTCCGCTGAAGACGGAATTTTAGGAGAGATTTGTGGACCAGCCCTGGATTAACAGTTTGCCTGCCGACGTGCCTGCCGAAATTGATACCAGCCGCTATGCTTCCTTGCTGGAGATGTTGGAATCAGCGGTCAATACCTACGCCGATCAACCCGCCTTCGTTAATATGGGCGCAACCCTGACGTACCGAAAACTGGAAGAGCGCAGTCGTGCCTTTGCCGCCTATTTGCAAAATGATCTCAAATTGCAGAAGGGCGATCGGGTGGCGATCATGATGCCAAACCTGCTGCAATACCCCATCGCTCTGTTTGGTGTGTTGCGAGCAGGTATGGTTGTGGTCAATGTCAATCCGCTCTATACCCCGAGAGAACTCAAGCATCAGTTGGTCGATTCTGGCGCCAAGGCGATAGTGGTAGTGTCCAATTTTGCCAGCACGCTGGAGCAAGTGGTCGATCAAACTCCGGTCAAAAACGTGATTATCACTGGGCTTGGCGATCTTTTGAGTACCCCAAAGGGTACCCTGGTTAATTTTGTGGTGAAGTATATTAAGCGCCTGGTGCCCAAATACTCATTGCCACACGCCATATCCATGCGTCGTGCGCTTCGGGCGGGTAAAAAGGCGCAATACGTCAAGCCTGTGGTCAAGAGTGACGATATCGCCTTTTTGCAGTATACCGGTGGTACTACAGGTGTTTCCAAGGGGGCCATGCTCAGCCATGGCAACATAGTTGCCAACGTATTGCAGGCCAACGGTGCCTATGCCCCTTTGCTCAACGACGGCAAGGAGTTTGTGGTAACCGCCTTGCCGCTTTATCATATTTTCGCCTTAACTGTGAACTGTTTGCTGTTCCTGCATAAAGGCGCCAACAACTTACTGATCACCAATCCCAGGGATATCCCGGGATTTGTGGCCGAACTCAAGAAAACACCTTTCACTGCTCTCACTGGGGTGAACACCTTGTTTAACGCCCTGGTCAACAGTGAAGAGTTTGCTGCTTTGGACTTCTCCCGCCTCAAACTCTCGATTGGTGGCGGTATGGCGGTGCAGCGCGCCGTGGCCGACAAATGGCAGAACATCACCAAGACCCGCTTGCTCGAAGGCTATGGCCTGACCGAAGCTTCACCTCTGGTTGCTTGCTGCCCTTATGATTTGGCCGGTTACAACGGCTCTATCGGCTTGCCTGCGCCCTCGACACAAATTCAAGTGCGTAGCGATGATGGTCAGGTGTTGCCTCAGGGGGAGACGGGCGAACTTTTTGCCAAAGGGCCTCAGGTGATGCTTGGCTACTGGCAACGTCCGGAAGAAACGGCCAAGGTGATCGACAAGGATGGTTGGCTGGCCACAGGCGATATCGGCTATATGGATGAAAAAGGCTTTTTCTATATTGTCGATCGCAAGAAGGACATGATCCTGGTTTCCGGCTTCAACGTTTTCCCCAATGAAGTGGAAGAGGTGGTGGCCTTGCATCCCAAGGTGGTTGAAGTAGCCGCCGTGGGTGTGCCACATGAGGTCAGTGGTGAACTGGTGAAGATTTTTGTGGTTGCAAAAGACAAATCTTTGACCGAGAAAGAGCTTATCAAACACTGTCGCCATCATTTAACAGGATATAAGGTGCCGAAGCTGATAGAATTCAGGGACGAATTGCCGAAAACCAATGTAGGAAAGATCCTGCGCAGAGAACTCAGAGATGAGGCCAAATCTGCATAATATAGAGAGCCGGCGCCAGCCGGCTCTTGTGTTTCCGAGACCTGGAAACTCGCGCAGGATGGGAGTTGAAGTTGCAAGATTACCTGTATGTAAAAGATGACGCCACCCTGGCACAGTTGGTAGCTCAATACCGTGAGGCTGAACTGCTGGTGCTGGATACCGAATTTGTACGCACCCGCACTTATTATGCTTGTTTAGGGCTTATTCAGGCCTATGACGGCAAGACTCTGGCGCTGATAGACCCTTTGGCCATCTCGGATCTGTCGGGCTTCTGGGCCTTGTTGACCGATGAGAAAATCACCAAGTTGTTGCACTCCTGCAGTGAAGACTTGGAAGTGTTTGCCCGCCAGGGCTTGTGCCAGCCCAAGCCTTTGTTTGACAGCCAATTGGCGGCGGCCATTGCCGGCCTGGGTCATGGCCTGGGTTATGCCAAGCTGGTACATGAATGTCTGGGAGTGGAGCTTGACAAGGGCGAGTCCCGTACTGACTGGCTAAAAAGGCCGTTATCAGAGGCGCAGCTCAGCTACGCCGCCAATGATGTCTATTATCTTTACCAACTCTATCCCCAGTTGCAGCAGAAACTGCAGCAGCAGGGCAGGATTGAGTGGGCATTGGAAGAGAGTCAACGCATGACCGAAGGGCGTCTGGATCCGCCGGATGAAGACACGGCCTATCTTAGGGTCAAGAACGCCTTTCAGTTGAGTACACCCCAATTGGCTGTGCTCAAGGTACTGGCGGCCTGGCGTTTGCGTAAGGCGTTGGCAAAGGATATGGCGCTGGGTTTTGTCATGAAAGATCATGCCCTTATCGGTTTGGCCAAACGTCAGCCCAGAGGGATCAATGACGTGCTTGCCATGAAAGAGCTGACGGATCATGAAAAGCGTCTCTACGCCAAAGACGTGCTCAAGGTTATGGCCAAGGCGGATATGAGTAATCTACCTGAGCCCTTGGATGTGCTGGCGCTCAAACCAGGGTACAAGAGCGCTTTCAAGAGCATTAAGCAGTGCTTGAGCGAGGTTGCAGAATCCGAAAGTGTGCCTATGGAGTTGCTTGGCTCCAAGCGCCATATTCATGAATATCTTGAGTGGATATGGGACGGTAAACAGGGACCCACTCCCTTGGTGTTGCTGGGATGGCGCGGCCAACTTGTAGCTGATAAATTGGCGAAATTGGCTCTCTGATCCAGGTTTGACTTATATTACTTTGGTACTTAGATACACTTGACTGGTAAATTTTTGGCATTCCCTTCAGGGAGCCGCGTTGTATGTTTTAGCGCGGTTTCCATGAGGGGAATGCCATAGATAAACACAGGTGTTTTTACACGCTTTGGCAAATGGCGCCTACCTGGAAAAATAACGCCGTTGCTTTGTTGTCAAAACTGGGCGATGAGCTCTTTTTGACGTTCGCTTTGCCTGGTGAGTTCCTTTCCGTGATGGCTTGCGGCTTCACTGTTATCGGTTAAACAGCCAACGCCCTGTTGTAACTGTTCTGAATGGCGGTGTAACTGTTCTACCACACAGGCTTGCTGCTCGGTGGCAACGGCTATTTGCTGGCTATGGGCGGCAATTCGGCCCAGTGCACTGGTGGCTTCGTCCAACCGTTGCGCCAACTTTTGCTCCAGTTGCAGACTTTCTTTGGTCAGTTGCTGGCTGCGCTCCATCTCGGTCACTGTCTGGCGACTTTGCAGACTGAGCTCGGCAATAATTTGATGTATTTCACCGGCGGATTCAGCGGAGCGCATTGCAAGGTTACGTACCTCATCGGCCACTACGGCAAATCCGCGCCCGGCTTCACCGGCTCGGGCCGCTTCGATAGCCGCATTGAGCGCCAGCAGATTGGTTTGATCAGAAAGTTGTTCAATCACTTCCAGCACAGTGTTTATACTACTGCAGCGTTTGTCCAATGCCAGCAACTGTGCTTCAACCTTCGCAAGCAGAGCGGTGACTTCGCTGTTGGCGGCGCGGCTGGCGACCAGAGCTTCTAGAGTGTGGCGGTTGCTTTGTTCAAGTTCAGTCACCTCGTTGGCCGTTTCGGCTGATGTATCAGCAATCTCGGTCACGGCACCTCTGAGCTCGTTGATGGCATCACCTTGCTGTTTCAGGGCGCCGGTTTGCTGTGCCAGTTCGCGGTAGTTGGCATCGACGGCGGCCTGATGGGCACTTAAACTGTTATCGAGGATCTCACCGCTGTCTTTTATCCGTCCTGTGATGGCGAATATCTCGGCCTGCTGCATTCTCAAACTCAATTCCAGCTCGGCGAGTTCATCTGTGCTGTTGCAGTAAATAGCCTGCATCAGTGGATTATTCTGTACTCCGCGGCTGAGTTGACTGACATTATTTAACCTTTGTTTGAGCCTGAAAAGACTCCAGCCCATCAAAGTTGCCGCTGCGCTGACCGGCACAAGTAGCCAGAGACCGCTTAGCCAGGGCAGGGTCACCAGGGATAGCAGTGATGCGCCCCAACAGAGCGCTAGCTTTGCCGTTAGCCCTATTCGAAAGCGTGGCAGTATCGATTTTCCTTGATTGATGGCCTGGTAGCAGTTTTCGGCTCTGGCGATAAGCTCAGGGCTCGCCTTGGTACGTACTGATTGATACTCAACTATTTTACCCTTGCGGCGAATCGGGGTGACGTAGGCGTTGACCCAGTAGTGACCGCCGTCTTTGCGGCGATTTTTAACCAAGCCCATCCAGCTGTTGCCATTTTTGACTTGATGCCAGAGATCGGCAAACGCCGCCTTGGGCATATGAGGATGGCGCACTATGTTGTGACCATGCCCCAAGAGTTCCTCACGAGAAAAGCCGCAAAGATCAATAAATTCTTGATTGATATGGGTGATGCGCCCTTTGAGATCTGTGGTGGATAGAATGCGGGCATCTTCCGTCACAGGTGTTTCAATGTCGGTAATGGGCAAATCTCTGTTCATCGTGTTTGTTTAAGCTGGATTAATACAGCGGACGATTATCAACAAAGAGAAGTGTCAAATTTGTGACAGGGCACGAATGGATTATGATTGTAATATAATAACTTGCAAAAGTTTGAACAGGATCATAAGCGGCACCTTGGGTGCCGCTTGAGTAGGAGTTTTTATCAGGTCTTGACCCGGGTCACGTCCACGAATAGGGTCAACATCTGTCCGGGTTGCAGGTACTTACTGGCTTTGAGCTGGTTCCATTCCAGCAGATCATTCACACTGACATTGAACTTGCTGGCGATTCTTGCCAACGAATCACCGGAGCGAACCTTATACTTCACGGTGCGCATTACGGCGTTGGCACTCTGGGATTTGCCGGAAGCTTTAGTCCAGATGGTCAGTTGTTTGCCGGGACGCAGCGGCGTTTTGGTCGAGATCCCGTTCCATTTCACCAGCTCGTTGACACTGACGCCATTATCCTTGGCTATCTGCCACAGGGAATCACCGGACTTGACCAGGTAGCTGCGTTTGCTCTTGCCGGACTTATTCTGACCCAGGCGTTGCTCCTTGGAGAGCGGGTAGGCCGATGCGTCCTTGAGGGCGACCGGGATCAACAGGTGCTTGCCAGCGACAATATTGTTGCCACTAATGCCGTTGACCGAACGAATAACATCGATACTGGTATGATGCTTCTTGGCTATTACTCCAAGAGAGTCACCCTTGCGGATCTTGTATCTGAGCCAGTTGAGGCGCTCGCTTGGCGCTGTACTGGCCAGGGCGATTTCAAACTCTTTGGCTTTGTCCAGCGGCAGTACCAGCTTGTGTGGCCCTTCCGGCGCTGTGGCCCAGCGATTGAAGCCTGGGTTGAACTGTTGCAGTTCATTGACTTCCATACCGGCAAGGCGCGCTGCCAGGGCCAAGTCTATCTGGCTGCCGACATCGACCACTTCCAACTTCTGTTCGTTGGCGATCGGTGTCAGTTGGATACCATATTTATCGGCATTTTTGACGACATCTGCCAGTGCCAGCAATTGCGGAACATAACGCTCGGTTTCCTTGGGCAGCGACAGCGACCAGAAGTCGGTAGGCTGTCCCTTTTGGCGGTTGCGCTTGACCGCATTCAACACCCGACCTTCGCCTGTGTTATATGCAGCTATGGCATAGAGCCAGTTCTCGCCGGTCTTGTCGTAGAGGTATTCCATCATATTCAGCGCTGCGGTTGTGGCTGCCGGAACGTCGCGGCGTCCGTCATACCACCAGTTGATCTCCAGGCCAAAATGCAGCGCCATGGGCGAGGTAAACTGCCATAATCCTGAGGCGGCACCATGGGAGTAGGCGAAAGGATCGAAGGCACTTTCCACTATCGGCAGCAGTGCCAGCTCCATCGGCAGTTTGCGCTCTTCTATCTGCTCGACGATCAAATACATAAAGGGAGCAGCCCGTTCAGAGATCTGCTCCAGGTGTCTTGGATTATCTATGTACCATTGACGGTATTGGCGCACCAGCTTCTCATCGGGAACCGACATATTGAGTTGGTTGCGGATCCGCTGCCACACGTCAGTGACAACAACTTCCGGCTCGCTGATGACTTGTGGAGCCTGAGTAATGATCGGAGCCGGGGTGGCCTTAACCGGCGTTTTGGCAGTAGACTCCGGCGCTTGAGACAGCAGCTGACAGCCGCCAAGCAGGGAGAGGCTCCCCGCCAATATAAAAAATCTGATTTGCTTCAAAAACAGCAATCCTCGAATGATGGCCTGAACAGACAGGCAAACGCACATCAAACGGAAACCCGGGATAGGCCTGGTCCCTTGGCCCGGGATTGTACCTTGGGTGATACTTTTACCCTGGTTTGGTTTCCGTGGTGAAAAAGAAGCGCCGTTACTGAAAGCCAAGTATTATTATTTAAAACAATTAGATAAATATATCTTGGCTGAGCGTTGTCATAATAACGACACAAAAAAGCGGCTTATTGTAACCCGGTTTTCAGAAATTGTCTTTCCATTGCCTGAGAACTGCAAAGCGGCTCACGGGATCATGGCAGGGCTGACCGCTGTGGGATTCGAGCCTGCTCTGCAGTGTGTTCTTTTGGCAGCGCATAAAGGGGTTGATGGCCTTTTCACGACCAATAGTGGAGGGGAGTGTAGGCTCTTGCTGCTCGCGCAGCGCTTCGGCGGCAAGTTGGTAGTCAGCCAGTGCCTGGTTGTCCGGCTCAACGGCTTTGGCAAAACGCAGATTGGCCAAAGTATACTCATGGGTGCAATACACCTTGGTGCTGTCATCGAGGGCAGCAAACTGACTCAAAGAATGGTACATCTGCTCGGCGCTGCCTTCAAACAGGCGACCGCAGCCGGCGCAGAACAGGGTATCGCCACAAAACAGCGCATCGTCAATCAAATAAGCGATATGATCCAGCGTGTGCCCGGGAACCTTAAATACCCGGCATTCAAGAGCAAATCTACCTTGCCCTGGCTCAAGCCGATATTCACCTTCCTCTGTTAGTGGCTGGGTAATGCCTTTGATGGCCGGATTGGCTGGTCCGTAAACCGGGAGCGAGTCAAAAGTTTCCGTCAATGCCGGAATGCCACCGGTATGGTCGCTGTGGTGGTGAGTTATCAGTACTCCGGCTAAAGTCAGGTTATTTCGCGCCAAAAAAGCCAATACCGGCACGGCATCACCCGGGTCGACCACCCAACAACTATCACCTTGGGGCGCCACTATGGCCCAGATATAGTTGTCATCGAAGGCGGCTATGGGCGTTATCTGAGGCTGGGGATGGGTGATATGGACGTTGGACATAAGCTCAAGGCTCCTTTAAGTCGGCGGGATCAGTTTCAATTTTACTGAGCCTCATACTTGCTTGTATAGGGGATTCGTTATTAAGCTGAGGCTAGAATGGCTAAACCGGAGTATCTATGCCTCTCTCGTCTGAGTCCAGACCCAGTTCCTGGGATAGTTTGCCCGCCGGTGAGACTATCAAACGTGAACTGGAAAGCAAACTGGCCTATTGGTGGCCCAGGGTATTTGGTTATCATCTGTTGCGCCTGGGTGCCTTAAGCCGCGAACTCGAGATCAAAAACTGTCCGGTCTGGCATCAGTTCTCCCTCTTCCCTGATAAAGGTGCTTCGATAGTTGCCGATTTTGCCTCGCTACCGTTGGCGCCGGCCAGCATAGATGCAGTAGTGATGAACCTGGTGCTGGAGTTTGAGGCAAACCCTTACCGGATTTTGCGTGAAGCCGACAGGGTGCTGGTCAGTGGCGGCTATCTTTTTATAGTAGGAATTAACCCCTTCAGCTGTGCTTTTTTTGGCAAGTTGCTGCCCAGATTTCAACAGGCCTTACCCTGGAGCGGCCATTTCTTTATGCCGGCCAGGATTAAAGATTGGCTCGGGCTCCTGGGGTATCAGGTGGTGCATGACGAGCGGCTCTTATATCATTCGCTGCTCAGCGAATCCGCGCCGTTGAAAATATGGCATCATTGGCAGCAAAAATGGCTGCCGGGTACCGGCTCTTTGTATCTGTTGGTGGCCCGCAAGCTGGATTCGCCGTTAACCCCCTTGGGAGATAAACGCCGCCAGCGGATCCCAGGTTGGCAACCCACGCCGACGCCGGGATTCTCCGGCAGACAATTGGAGCGCGACACTAAAGAAGAGCAATAATTTTAATGCGTATTACCCTGAAACAGTTGATGATTTTTGAAGCCGTGGCTCGCAGTGGTCAGGTAGTTAAAGCGGCCGAGCGGGTTAACCTCTCCGCGCCGGCCACATCTATGGCGTTGTCGGAACTTGAAAAGCAGCTCGATACCCGCTTATTCGAGCGTATAGGCAACCGCTTGCAGCTTAACTCTCAAGGCAGCCTACTGCTGCCTCTGGCCAGCGATGTACTGCAGCGCATCGAGCGCATAGAGCAGGCGTTTACCCCGAATAATCACGAATTGGCCGGTATGTTGAATGTCAGCGCCAGCTCTACCATAGGTAATTTTCTGCTGGCCAAGGCGGCGGTGGCATTCAGCCAGCAACATCTTCAGACTCAGGTCGACTTGGCGATAGACAATACCCGCAAGGTTATTCGCGATGTGGCCGAGTTTCGCGCCGAGTTGGGCTTCATTGAAGGTTACTGCCTCGATAGTCGTATCGCCGTATTGCCCTGGCATCAGGACTGTCTCAAGGTATTCTGCCATCCGGCGCACCCGCTGGCGGGAAGCAAGGTCTCGCCAAGCGAGCTCAAGGGGCTCTCCTGGGTATTGAGAGAAGAGGGCTCAGGCACCCGGGAGTACTTTGTCGATGCTGCCAACCGCCTTGACCTGCAGCCAGAGGCCCGTTTCTGTTTTCCAACTCCCGATGCCATCAAACAGGCGGTGAAGCAGGGCGCCGGGCTCGGAGTTTTGTCCGAGCTGACACTGGATAAAGAGCTGGCCCGTAGAGAACTGGCGTTGGTTGAGGTGGAGGGGCTGGCGCTTGAGCGGCCGTTTTACCTTATTCGCCACAAGAGCCACAGCCTGACGCCATTGGCGCAGGCCTTTATCGACTTTTGCGGCAAATTTTTGAAACTCAAGACAGTCGCGGACAAAGGGATTTAGAGGCTGTCCTGATAACCCTTATCGATTGTGGCAGGGTTGGCTTCGGCGGCTTCGCGGGCCAGGGCATCGCAACGCTCGTTCTCCGGGTGTCCGGCGTGGCCCTTGACCCAGCGCCAGTCTATCTGGTGTTGTTGCGTGGCCTTATCCAGCCGCTGCCAGAGATCGACATTTTTCACCGGCGTCTTGTTGGAAGTGACCCAGCCTTTTTTCTTCCAGCCGTGGATCCATTGGGTGATCCCCTGGCGCATATATTGGCTGTCGCTGGTCAGCACGATTTTACAAGGCTCTTTCAGGCTTTCCAGCGCGATAATGGGGGCCAGCAACTCCATGCGGTTGTTGGTTGTCAGGGCAAAGCCACCGGAGAGTTCTTTGGTATGTTGTTTATAGCGCATGACGACACCATAGCCGCCGGGGCCGGGGTTGCCCAGGCAAGAGCCATCGGTGTATATCTGGATCTGTTTCAGTTCGCTCATCAAGTTGTTACCATATCCGGCAAATGCGGGCGAGTATACCCGTAAATTCACTCAGGAAGCTGCAAAAAATAGATGAATATCATATCGAATGCCAGTCGGCAGATCATTCTTGATACCGAAACCACAGGTATGAACCAGGGCGCAGGCCCCGTCTATCAGGGCCACAGGATCATTGAGATAGGTTGCGTGGAAGTGATTAACCGCCGCCTGACAGGTCGCACTTTCCACCAATACATCAACCCGGGCCAACCCATTGATGAAGAAGCGATTGCGGTTCATGGTATTACCAATGAGAGAGTGGCCAACGAACCCAGATTCCATGAAATTGCCGCCGACTTTATCGCCTTTATTCAAGGGGCTGAGATTGTTGCGCACAACGCCTCGTTTGACGTGAGCTTTATGGATCATGAGTTTTCCATGACCAATCCCAGGGGGCCGGTGACGGCGGATATTTGTCAGATCCTCGACTCCCTGGCCATTGCCAAGTTTTTACACCCGGGGCAAAAGAACAATCTGGACGCCCTGTGTAAGCGTTACCATATAGACAACTCCCGTCGTGAATATCACGGCGCTTTGCTCGATGCCGAGATCCTCGCCGATGTATATCTGGCGATGACTGGTGGCCAGACCAAGTTCAACCTTTCCAGCGATCAAGCAGGGCAGGAAGCCGGTGGCATCATGCGTCTCGATACCAATCGCGCAAAACTTAAAGTGATCGCCGCATCGGCCGATGAACTGAATATGCATGAGCAAAGGCTCGATTTAGTTGCAAAATCAGGCAAGTGCCTCTGGCGCGACGAGCCACAACCTATGGATTGAAGCAAATAATGGGATTGAGACCAGCGCTGGGCCTCATGGCGTGTCTGCTGCTTGGCTTCGGGGGGGCGACAGCTGCCGAGATCGTCCCCAAGGAACAGGCTTCAGAGCTTAAGAATCGTTTTCGGATCGATCATATGGTCGACAGAATCGTACTGCTGGTGCAGCGGGAATACGGCTCCGCCCCTGTGGTGGTGGTCTTGCCCGATGGCAGTAAATGGTATGCCTCGCGCCACCCGGAGAATGTCAAGTGGACCGATGGGGTTACAGGCGACATGATTTCGGTGGAAAACCCTGTGCCCGGCCCTTGGCAGCTCATTGGTAAAGTCGTGCCCGGCTCGCAAATTACCCGGGTGTCAGAGTTGGGTATTGAGGTGGATGAGCTGCCTCAACCTCTTTATCAAGGTGAGCGGCTTAAATTGACCGCCCATCTCACCGGTGATTCGCTGAGAATGCGGCTGCCTGGGCTTGAATATCTATTGAGATGGACCGCGCGTTTTGCCTCTTCCCATCAACCTGGAGATGAAAACTTTGCTGCCGGTACCCTGATTGTCGGCAGTTATCAGGATAATGGTGAAGCGCTGGATGAAAGGCCTGATGATGGCACTTTCACTGCAAACATTAACCTCAACCAGCCCTGGGGGGATTACACCCTACAGGTCAATGTGCAAAACGATGTGTTTGAACGGGAGTTTAAACAGGCATTTAGGCTGGAGCCTAGTCCTGTGGATATCAAGGTGCTGGAGCCGGACGATCCTCTGACTCAGCCCTGGGGCCTAATGCTGAGGGCCAACCCTGATATTCTGCGCCTTGAGGAAACCTATTTTGATATTGAACTCTTGGGACCAGCCGGGTTGCAATTACCGCTTACTGTGCGTCAGCCCAAGGAAGGTAGCACACAGCTTGTGTTGCCCCAAGTGAGTGATTTTGGCAGTTACCGCATCAAGGGTACTGTCTTCAGTACAGATAAACAGGGAAGGGAACTGGTATTGAGCCTGCCGGAACGTTTCTTCAATTTCGTTGAGCCTCCCAAGCCGCCACCGAGCGCCGAAGAGATGGCCGCCAGGGCTGCAGTAATAGCAGCCAAAGAAGAGGCGGCAGCCAAAGAAAATGCCCTTTACCTGATCATAGGCGGTAACGTTTTGCTACTGCTGTTTGGGGTCGGCGCCATTCTGTTTTGGCGCAAGCGCCAGAGTTTGAAACAGGCCTTGGCTGTGGCTGAGGCCCAAATGCTGGAACAGCAGCAGTCCAGGCCTGAGGTTGATACTTTACCGGAGATCGATTTGACCTTGCCGGATGAAGATGAACAAAAATCAAACAGAACACTTTGATTATGAGTAGTTTGCTGTTTTTTTGGCTGCTTGAGAGCCGATTAAAGAAAAAGTTGTTGACGCTGGCATAGGCTCTACGTATTATTCCCGGCAACTTGAGTGGAGCGGTAGTTCAGTTGGTTAGAATACCGGCCTGTCACGCCGGGGGTCGCGGGTTCGAGTCCCGTCCGCTCCGCCAGTCAAGTTAACGAATTTGAGTTTTATTGCCCAGGCGATAAAGCAGAATTTTGGAGCGGTAGTTCAGTTGGTTAGAATACCGGCCTGTCACGCCGGGGGTCGCGGGTTCGAGTCCCGTCCGCTCCGCCAACATTCATCAAGCCTAAGCTTTTAAATAGCTTGGGATTTTTGATTTTTACGCTTTCCACTTCCTCATGTCGCGGTTTGTGACCGTGACCAATTCGTGACCATTCGGTGACCCAATCCCAGTTTTGGCCGAGTGTCATTTCCTTAGCGCTTGCCTCTTTCAACATCAGCGATTTTGCCAGTTTTGCGCCGGTCGCATTGCCTTCCTTTGAAATGTGAACAAGATATTTCGAGTACCTTGTCATCAAGCTAGTTTATTGCGACACATATTGACGCATAGGCATGTATACTTAATCCGTAAAATGAATAAGGAGCAGGCTATGTGCGGTTTATGTTTGGAGCAGGGGTTTGTCTATCGCTTCGTCACCGAAGGGTTCGATGCGGTTGAGAAGGCAGACCCAGAGTTTCCGCATTACTGGTTTGAGTTCAGCAATGATTGGGTTGCCATTATCGAACGATTCAAGAAGCAACCTGACTCCGCTCTGGATAATCGAGTGCTGTGGGCCAGGCTCTTTATCACTTGTTTTGAAAAACCGCTGAGTGAAAGACAACGGGCCCTTTGGCACCATCTTTCAGAAGATCTTGCAGGAGATTTACCCGAATATCCCACACTGTCGTTTCAGCTTGATGAGGCGAGTCAATTCCCGCTCGGGATCGCGGCTTACATCGGTCAGCAAGGGCTTAATCATACGGCCTTGCTTGCCGAGGCGACCGCTCTGCTGGAGCGCCATCTTCTGCGTGCCCATTTCTGTGTCACCATGCTTAATTGCCTGGGTGTCAACAGTGGTTGGGAACTTGGCGATAAGGAGTATGGCAAAAATCGAGATATATTCCTGGATTCTTGCTGGCATGAGTTTCGTCACCGGCTGTTTGCCTGCGCTCTGCTGCTTACCTGGGCGCCAGAAAGCAGCACTCTCCAACGTTTTGCCGTTGCCTCGCCTCACTATGTGGTGGATTTTCTCGCGCTGGAATACCGACTGCAGCGTTGGCTGCTGCAGCTTTGCTATCGCGTAAAGGGCGCGGCCTTTTTAGCCGACAATGCGGCGTCCTTGTTGCCGGAGCATCTGCTTTATTTACTGCAAACTGCCTTAGCCAATGTGAGCGAAATCAGTGCGGTCAGTCAGGCTTACCTCACTGCGTTAGAAGGGCAAATGGTTTTGCATCCTCCGCACTATGGTGAGCAGGCCTTAAGGGAGGCATTTGAGATGCTTTCACAACGTGCCTTGAGCCGGTAATCACAATTCATTCCCCATAAGCAGCCCCCATAAGCAGCTTGGCGAATTCGCTATGGCAAACTTTCAGAAGGAAGAGAAAATGCGGTCAAAAACCTCATCACAGTATGCTACGGCATTGCGCGACTATCTGCTGGCTAAGCACAGGGTTGGCAGGCTTGAAACTGCCTATCGCAATCACGAAAGCCTGTGGGTGCAGGAGTGCGTCGATTTGGCTGAACTCGCCGACTGGCTTAGGGATGAAGACTACAATCCCTGGGGTGACTTTTGGGATGTCACTGCGCTTGGCCGGATGGTATTTGAGTGCTGGGACAATCCGCCTTGCCAGGGGGCGCGAGAAATTCTGATGCTTTGCAGCACTCGAAGAGGTAAAGAGAGTATCAGCAAAGACTCGCCTTTTTATCCATGGTGGAAACGCTTTGTTGAAGGGCGCCAAAGTCTGCTGAGCTGGCTTTGCGAAGATAAAGGGGCAGATTTTAATCCGGCTGAACTGCTCTTTCATGCCGAAGCGCTGCTCGACAAGCATTGGCGACGCACCGAAAAGCGTTGCAAAAGGTACTCAGGCGATCCGCGGCTCTTATTAGCAACGCCGTGGTTTTTGACCAAGCAACATCAAAGCAGCTTAACACTTCCTAAAAAGCCATCACGCTCGCAGATGCCGAATAAGGCATTTGCAAAAGACTTTTTGCCGCTGATGCTGGCGGCAAGGCTGGTGATGCACTTTTTTCCGCAAAGCGGCTTGCTGCAAGGGCTTGCGCTGCAAAGTCAGTATCAGCCTAAAACCAACGAGGAGTATGAGTTGTACTTAAGGCGCTTGCTGCTCAAACATCAGGTCACACGGGATGGTGCGGGCTTTATCAAACGGCATCTGCTGGCCTTTAGCGGCGAAGAACTCTTGTATCTGTGCGATGTTGCCAAGCTCGCTGACGATGAGCTTAAGCAGATTGTGACGCTGTTTGATGCAATGCACGATCCCGACCTACATTGGGATGAATATCTTGATAAATCAGAATATCTTGAGTACTTTCAGCGCTTGTTTCCAGCGGCATTTCAGCACAGGGATGAGGTGAGTCATGTCATCGAATAAAGCCGGCGATACGGCGAACAGAATGCTTTGCTTGTGGCAATTGTTGCCCGAAAAGGGCAACGGTGTGGATGTTGCCGGCTTGATTGCCAAGCTTGGCGCCATGGGTATTGAAGCGCAAACGCGCACAGTGCAGCGGGATCTGAATGCGTTGGCGCAGCGCAATTTGGCACTCTCAACACAAGATGGCCGTAAGTTTCTTTGGCATCGCCGTGAGCCTCCAAAGCCGATGACACAGGCGGAAGCCCTGACTCTGATGCTGTTTGAGCCCATGCTGGCCGTGATGCCCAAGCAGATGAAGCAAGGGCTTTTGGATAAATCCGCCGAGGCGAAGGCGCTGCTTGCCAAGGCAAAAGTCCCGTACAGCAATAAAATAGCCTGCTACTCGGGGGACAACGTATATCAATCGCCGGAAGTTGACGATTCGCTGCTTACGGTTATTCAGGAAGCACTGCTTGCTGACCACTGCATTGAGGCCAGTTATCAGGCAACCCAAAAGGCGGAAGCCAAAACCTACCTGCTTGTCCCTTTGGCGCTGGTGCTGCGCGGTCGGGTACTGTATCTGGTGGCTAGTGAAGCAGACCAGGACCGCAGCGATACAAAAAGGGCGTTAGGCAGTGAACGCCGCGCTCAACCCAGTGCGCCAAAACTCTTTGCCATACACAGATTTAAGCAGGTTGAACGCAGTTTTGAGCGCTACCCGCGGCCAGCGAATTTTTCGTTGAGTGAATACCTCGATTCCGGTGCCATGCAGTTTTCTGATGGTGGCCGTATTCACCTCGAAGCCAATATTCAACCGCAGTTGCAATTCTATCTCAACGAAACGCCGCTCAGTGACGATCAAACTCTCACGCCCCTTGAGGATGGTCGCTGGCGCCTCTCCGCCACGGTATTTGATGGCTGGCAGCTTAAATGGTGGCTTAAAGGGCAGGGGGCCAATATCGAAGTGATATCCCCCGAGCCACTGAGAGCAAGTATGATTGCGTCCCTTGAGAAGGCGCTGATGGCCTACAAAATGACAACGCTGTAAAAAATGTTTGATGGCCGTTTTTCTGCGACACAAGTTGACGCAAAGCTTTGCACAACAACAGGCGGAAGTCGCTTTTCGTCCTTGTTCATTGTGTGGAGCACCTTATGCCTCAATCGACTTTAACGGATACCGAGCCGGTATTTTTATCCGCGGATAATCTCGCCACCACAATTAATGCGCCGCAGATCCTGGTGATAGGGGTGGGCGATCTGGGTTGTTACATAGGCGCGCATCTGGTCAAACAACATCAGGCGGGAGTGGGTGGGCTGCTGGTCAGTCGCAAGCCAAGCCTGCTGAGTACCAACGCCAGCTTTCTGCTAGGCTTTGCAGTTCCAATTCCAGCCGTTGCAAGCGCTCATAGCGCTCGGTAACGATATGAATGTAATGCTGAAAGGTGATTTTAGTAGCACTTTGCGGAAAGTTGATATCAGCCAGGTGGCGTCGATAGGCCTCGGTCCAGTTTTGCCGACCTGTGCAGGGATG